>DNPQ01000027.1 GCA_003501335.1 Bacillota bacterium | reverse complement strand
CCAACCGGTAAAACTCAAAATTATTCAATTAAAAACTATCTTCAGTTTACCATTTCTTTTTGATAAGTCAATCCCTAAATAATGGTCTTCCAGGAAGTTAGCAGTAGATTGCGGGTATATTTATGCCTCTTTCGTCTCAAGCTATAGATATGCCGAAAAATTCAATCCAGCTCATTCAATTAGGATATATCTTTTTTGCCTTGCTCATGTATATAACAATGGTAATCCTGGTGCCCAGGGAAAAAATCCGAAAATTATTTTGGTTTAGCTTATTATGGGGCCCGACCGTCGATATTTCTTTAGTTTGGATATTTACAGCTTTGCATCTTTATAAATACCTATATCTTAAGCCTTTTGATTTTTTGGGAGCTCCTATTTGGAACGCCCTATCCTGGATACCGGCGATCGTTCTATTTTTGTATTTTCTGCCGGACAGAAAAGAACGTTATGTGATTTGGTTATATATCGCCACCTTTTCGATGGTCGGTGTTTTTGTGGGAGCCTATTATTCCGAATTTGGTTTGGTCCAAGATATCCATTTTCATTATGTTTTACGTTTTCCGGTTTGGTATTTATGGTTTTTGGCGGCGCTTTGGCATTACCGGAAATTGTATGCCCAGGATGAAGGTTTGGTAGAGAAATGGCATTCATGAGAAATGAGTGAGGACAAGAGCACTCATCAAGATATTTGATCGATATATCTTATATTCCCGGGCGATGGCTTTTTAATGATTAAACTTATTAACATCTTGTTAAGAATACAATATAATGGGTTTAGGCATCGGGGATGAAGTTGATTTAAAAAATATAATTTTTTATGCTAATTTTTTTAGTCAGTCGCTCATTTTAGTATTAGCTCAACTGGCTATATTCAAACAACTACTCCAGCTTATCCAAATATTGATTCATATATCCTTGCAGAAATTAGCCCATATATCCCGAGGGTTTCATTAATTTATCAAATCAAATAAAGGTCTCGATTTGGAGACCTTTTATTTTATCTATGGAGTTCAATTACTTATTAACAAGATGAAAGAAAGTTTTATTTGTTAGCAGCGATATCAAGGGAACACTTTGTTCATTTAAAGCCGTCCGGAAGAGCATTGAATTATCAATTATAAGCCGTGGCTTTTAGAAGGGAGGACAACTTTTTATGTCAATCTATCAACCAGGGCTTACGTCAAAGATGGGGTCGGATGGTGAGGCAGCTACGTGAAATTATATCCTTGTATACAATATTGGTGATATTCATGATTTTGTAATTGCGGTTATAGCCGGTACGCCTATTAAAATTAAAGCCCATCAGTTTAAAAATGTTTCCGAAATTAAAATATATGTTGAAGAATCCATTTAGTAATATTTCCTTCTTTGAAAGCGAGAAAAGCACAGCGATAATCAGGCTTAACCGAAAGAAAGCAGAACCCCTGCGCCTTAAGTGCCTGCCGCCAGCTGAAATACTTATGAAGTACTAAGGATGGGACTACTTTAACAATATAAGCGATATAAAGAAATAACGGCAAAAGTAGATAAGTCCATGGAGTCAATAGTATGTTGCACTTAAAATTGACTCAAATTAGAATAAAAAATATTGGAATTAAAAATCCATAAGCGATGGCCTTAAGTTTTGGCCATATTTTTTTTGGTAAGGAGCAAACAAAAGCAAATATAATATTCCGGAAATAATTTCAGCGACGGTAACTGGAAGGTACAAAGACTTTATTTTATTGATGATGAAGGGTAAGATAAGGCGGTAATGCATATAATCAGTAAGGATTTCAGCGGGCTTTTTCCTTTCATGGACACCTTGTTGAATTTATTATTCAGGTTTGGAAAAGAAATAATTCAAGGAAACTTATTGACATATCGTTATAAAGTCGATACTATATCTTATGTGTGTTTGAAGCGAAAAAGAATGACCGAATGATCAGTCTTTGATTTTATTTCATTGGAGAAGGTGGAGTCGTTTGCAAAAGAGCTTTGCTGAGGAAACGGTACTTTTTATTAGTATTATCAAGTGGGCTGTGCTGTCTGTACTAACTGGAATCATCGTGGGACTTTCTTGTACCTTGTTTTTGAAGATTTTGGGCTGGAGCACGGCATGGTCCGGATCTTATGGCTATTATTTTTTATTGCTTCCCCTGGCTTTATTTTTAAGTAGTCTGATGATTAAATATTTGGCCCCGGATGCTGAAGGCCATGGAACGGAGAAAGTTATCGAAGCCATTCATAAACACTGGGGTGAAATTAAATTGGTTGTGGTCCCGGTAAAGTTGGTGGCGACTGTAATTACTATCACTGCTGGCGGTTCAGTCGGTAAGGAAGGTCCAAGTGCTCAGATCGGAGCAGGGATGGCTTCGGCTCTGGCTGATTTATTAAAGCTAACGAAAGAAGACCGGAAGAAATTGGTTGTTTGCGGTATCAGCGCGGGTTTTGCAACCGTTTTCGGCACACCGATTGCGGGAGCTTTATTTGCAGTAGAAGTTTTGGTGCTGGGGAAGATATTGCAAGAGATGTTTTTCCCTTCATTAATGGCAGCTATCGTCAGTTATCAAATTGCAAAGTTTTTTGGCTTGACTTATTTTCATCAATCGATCCATTTGGGGCAGTTTTCGCAGACATTATTTATGGAAGTATTATTAAGCGGCCTTTATTTTGGACTGATTGCCATTTTGCTGGTTGAAAGCTTAAAATTGTTTGACAGACTATCTAAAAAATTGGATATCTGGAAACCGCTTAAAGGGATCATCGGTGGAATTTTGTTGATTATTTTGGCATGGATATTCTCACCTCTTTATTTGGGTTTGGGAGTCAATACCATTCAATCGGCAATTAATGGTGGACATATTCCAACTTTGGCCTTTGTGTGGAAAACTCTTTTTACTTCAATTACTTTAAGCATGGGCGGCAGTGGAGGTATCCTGACCCCGGTATTTTTTATTGGTACTACAGCGGGCAGTACATTTGCCCATATCTTTCATTTAAATCCTTCGATTTTTGCAGCGATAGGACTCGTTGCTCTTTTAGCCGGTGCAGCGAACACGCCCATAGCGGCATCCGTAATGGCTATCGAAATGTTCGGACCTCAAATCGGATCTTATGCTGCCATTGCTTGTGTAATTAGTTATATTATCGCCGGTCATCGCAGTGTATATGCAAGCCAGATTCTAGGGGTTACTAAAAGTTCTTCAATTAGCGCACCTTTAATGAAGGAGTTGGAAAGTATTGATGGAGTCGATGTAGAAGATAAACCCGGAAAACTCATTCATATTTTAAAAAAGATCATTTCTGGAAATCGCTCAAGGAAATCTAAATGAAATTGTTCCGTTGCTGTTTTGTTAATTTTCATATACTTATTTAAGAAATTTCAAGAGTAAAAAACGGGGGATTCTAAACTTTTAAAATGAAATAAACCTTTATACGTAAAACGCTTAATCTCCATCGCTACCAGTGCAGGAGAATGCGGGATCTAAAATTTAAAAGTTTTTTGAAGACTTATATTTACAAATGGAATGAACATGGCCTCATCAATGTTGCCAATGCTTCATTCCATTGATTTATCGCCTATGACCTTGAAAATTTCACACTTTCATTTGCTGTATGGCGTTTTGCTAACTTCTTTAAAGTCGGTTCAAAACTATGCGAAAGAAATTTAGATACGATTTTCGATAAGGAAAATAAGATTATTTGAGGAAGGGAAAACTTTTTTGTAAACTACCCGGAAATAGCCGGCATATTCAGAAAGCACGTTTAAACTTATTGACATTTCGTCAAAAAGAATTATAATAATATTAAGTTGTTAATACCAATTCAGTTCTTTTTTAGCAGGTATTTTATTCAATCGCTTTTCTTCCAAACCTCCTTTATAGATGTGAAACTGGAGAATCAGGGCAACCCCTGATTCTCCAGTTTCACGAAAAATAATCAATGCCACTGAAAACGCTAGCCAAATTGAAAGGGTATAATAGGCCCAAAGTGATGATCAAAATATAATTGAAAAAAGTTTAAGGATAGCGGTGAAAATATTTTTACTTATTGACGCATTGGTAAAAAAGAACATATGATAATACTATTTATAGAATGATTGAAAAAGGGTAAAAATGGCTATCAAAGATATTTTGACTCATATCAATAGAGAAGGTAAACAAGTCTTCAGTTTATTGCAAAAAAGCGGTCCTCTGACGAAAAATGGTTTATTGGAAATATTAAAGACTAATTTTACAGCTCTCAATAGAATTATGGATCCGCTGGAGAAAGAAAAGTTTATTATGGAAGTTGGCATCGGTGAATCCTCCGGGGGCCGTAAGCCGCTTTTATATGACTTGGATCCAAAATGTTTTTACGTGTTGGGAATTGATATCTCCCGGGTCTATACTAAAATCGTTATTGCTGACTCTAAAATGAATATTATCAGCAAAAAGACCTTCGAAATGGATGCGACTTTCACACCGGAAAAGACGGTTCGGGAAATTGCTTTATTGTTTCAGAAAGCCGTGGATAAACTTGGTCTTCATCAAGAACAATTTTTAGGGGTTGGTCTGGGTACGGTCGGACCGCTGGATCGATCATCCGGCATTATGCTTCGGCCTAAATATTTCCCCAGCGAGGGCTGGACCGGGAGCCCTATCAAAGAACGATTGGAACAGGCGTTGGGGCTGCCGGTCATGATTGATAACGGAGCCAATACGGCTATTTTAGCGGAATATAAATTCGGCGCCGGTAAAGGATTTCAGAACATTGCTTATTTCAACTGTAGTACTGGGATTCGAACCGGGGCTATTTCAGCGGGTGTAATTGTTCGGACGATTAATGATGCTGAAGATGCCTTCGGACATATGGTCATTAATTGCGACGGGGAAGCTTGCAATTGTGGGAATTATGGATGTATCGACTGTTACGCATCGATTTATGCTATAGTCCGGAAATATCAGGCTGCTTTAAAACAGGGACGTTCAACGGGGATTGACAAAGACATTGATGAAATTGATTATACTGATATTTGTGGAGCTGCTGAAGGACCTGAGCCATTGGCTCAGGAAATTATCACCAATGCAGCTACCATTTTTGGAGTGGGACTTGCTAACTATATCAATTTACTGAATCCGGGCTTGATTATTCTTAGTGGTCCGTTAATCAGCTATTCGAATTTGTATTATCAAATTGCCAGTGAAATCGCATCCACAAGACATTATGACAAAGAAGCCAACCATATTATTTTCAGCAAGGGCGGTTTTTTTGGTGAAGATGCGATTGCTCTGGGAGCGGCTATCATGGTGGTTGAAAGTTATCTTTTATTGTAGAAAATTAATTTTTAAGCCACAGAGAGTCTGGCGTTGAAATTTTTGATGCAATCAATATCTGCAAGCAAAGTAGAGGGTTGGCCGATACTTTTTAACATTGCGTTAATAACTAAAAGGAATCTTAATAGAATTTTTATGAAAACGTTCTAAAATGGCATTTTTATCTCTAAAAATCGAAGAATTTTCTTTTATAAGGCCTTGCCGGAAATAACCATGGAAAGGTTAAACTAAAAATCATTATAAGTGATAATGAATAGGCTATTCACGACCATTTCGGGAAAACCCAATTTATTTTCAATAAAAATTTTTTCAAAATGGAGTTCGATAGGAATGATTTTTATTTCCGGTATTCTGCTATTTACTTTCGATAGATTGGTAAATTTGAACAACATGCTCAAAAAGATTAATATTTCTTCAATTCAAAAAGGATTTATTAATTGCTTTCAAGAAAATATATAATAAATATCAATTAAGATCAAATTTGGGAATTAAGGAAACCCTTGATTAATTTTTGAGTTGTTATGAACTACTAATGAAGGGAATCACTGAAGTAAATCCTTTCAATCAGGATTTATAATGTAACTTTAGACCTGAGATTTCAATCCATTGAGTCAGAGTTATCATCTATTTTGAATTTAAAAGGAGGGATTTTAAAGATAAATTGTTTCAAGTAGAACCAACAAATTGAAAGGTGGAGGAATCATGAAATCATTTTATTCTAAGGTAGTCATAGTATGTATTGTTGCTTTATTACTTGCCTTTTTAGCGGGCTGTTCAAGCAATGAGAAAGCCATGGTCGATGCGGTCAAGAACGGTGATACCGCCAAAGCCCAATCTTTGCTTGATAAAGGAGTAAGTCCGAATTTAAAAACGGATGACGGTAAAACGATTTTGATGTTGGCAGCTTATCTTGGTCATACGGACGTTGCCAATGCGTTGATTGCTAAAGGCGCTGATGTCAACGGTAAAGATCAAGACGGCAAAACTGCCCTTATGTATGCAGCGGAAAAAGGTAATATTGATATAGCGAAACTCCTCTTAGAAAAAGGAGCCGATTTGAACGCAGTCGATAACAAGGGTGAGACTGCCCTGCAAATCGCCAAAGATAACAATCAAACCGAAATGGTTAAGTTTTTAAGTAACTGGGGTAAGCCGGTTGCAAAACCCACCCCTACTCCGACACCCGAAGCGACTCCCGTTCCTGTGGTAACTCCGGCTATTAAGGCCATTACCCCGGCGAAGGGATTGAATAACGGATCGATTTTGGTCAGCCTTGATGGCGTTAATTTGGCCCAAGGCCTGCAGTTAAAGCTGGTTTCGGGAGAAACCCAAATCCCGGGAGTGAATGTAAAAGTAACTTCTTCTGATAAAGTCACCTGCTTTTTCGACATAACCGGTAAAGCAGCCGGTCAATATGATGTTGTCGTGACGAACCCTGATGGAAAAACGGTATCATTGCCCAAGGGGTTTCAAGTGGAGATGTTCGTGGCGACTCCCATCCATCAAATTTTGAAGCCTATTTTCTTTGATTTCAATCGTTGGACCATTCGGGATGACCAGACAGGGATTTTGGATCAGAATTTAGCGTTTCTAAAAGAAAACCCCAAATTGTATGTAATTTTAGGAGGACATGCCGATGAAAGGGGCACAGTCCAGTATAATTTGGAGCTTACCGCTAAACGGACCCAAGCTGTAAAAGAGTATTTAATAAATCGTGGCATAGCTGCAGAGCGGATTATAATTTATGCTTATGGAAAAGATCATCCGGCCAAACTTGGACACGAAGAAGCGGCTTGGCAATATAATCGCCGGGTCGATACTTTGGAGTGGGAAACGGTGTTGACGAAAGATCAAGTTATTGACGAAACTATCAAATAATAAGGGATTTTTTAGTAGTTGTCGATTATTATTGTATAGTCTTGTATTATAGTTTTCCCTAACAAACCAGATGCCTATCTGGTTTGTTAATTTATAAATACAATTGGTGTTAGGGGCTAAAAATTCAATTCTTAAGCCCCAATTTTCGCTTTAGAATTAGAAATACCCACCCAAGGATGGTACTCCAAATGATGGAGGAGGAAAATACAACAAACGCTGTCGATGGATCAATTGGATAAGCAAGTTTTAATTTATAAAGCACAGTAACCGTGAATATCTAAAAGTCATCCTCATAACGAAACACCTGATTGATCCAGAGCCAATTATGATGATAGTCCATTTTCACAACCTCATAAATATTGTCCTCATCAAAAAGTAAAGGACCATAAACTTTTTCCGTTTCAATAGTCCAGATTTTGGGAAAGTTCCCTTTCATTTTAATCCCGCATGGATCCTTTTCAATAAACTTTAAGATAAATTCCATCATGCCCGATGAAACATGGGGATATTCGATAATAAAAAGCCGTTCTTCACCGAAAATCATTCATACCATTTCCTCCCATAGATATTCTTTAATAGATTATTAATTTCGATTCATTGTGGAATAGTCGAATTGAATTAAATATCATATGGAGGCTTTATTTCGTATATGGCTGTTGACGGATAAGAATAATTATTATATAGTAATGATATGCAAAAAATAAATGTTGAAGAATCGATGGATTCATTTTATCAAAAGTGCGCGGACCATAATTTGAAAGTCACCCCGCAACGTGTTTTTATTTATCAAGAGTTGCTTAAAGCAACCGACCATCCATCCATTGATGATGTATTTAATCGGGTGCGGAATCAATTACCGAACATATCTTTTGATACCGTATACCGGACGGCTTTGTCATTAGCTGATCTTGGCATTATTGATATCATTGAAAGCGGCGGGCCAAAGCGTTTTGATGCCAACATCAGCTTGCATCATCATTTTCATTGTCTTAAATGCCAAAAGATTATTGATTTCGACTGTGAATATTATGATCAAATAACTGTTCCGAAAGAATTGCAAAGCCGTTTTAAGATATTCAATCAAAGAGTTGTTTTAGAAGGGCTTTGTGCGGATTGTGATAAGTCCTGATTATTTTTGTCTATTAGTAGTAATAATTACTATATAAGATAGAATATTATTATAGAAGGAGGTTTTTGAAAACTCAAGCGTTTTCATTTCATTTTGGATATCTTTTAAGTGATAAGGACAGGAAATTTTAGATATTATAGGGAATACTGTTAGTTGTTTAATAAAAATGCCTGAGTATGCTGGGCACTAAATTTTTTTTGAAAAGCGACCGATGGAAAAACTAGAAGATGGAGCGCGATTATTGCTTTAAATTAAAAGGAAGAAACTTGCTATGAAAAATAAGACGAAAGGTTCACCCGTTTATTTCTTGGGATGCTTTTTGCTTCTGATTGGTTTATTGAGCTTAACTTATGAGCTTTTCGATAACGATCCCAACATGCCCCAAAGCGTTCCTCATTGGAGGAAGATCCAAGCTGAGGTCCAATCTACCCAAATCAAACAGGATGAGATTTCAAGGGGTAAAAGCCGTTTTACAACCGTTTATTACCTGCTGGTGGCCTATACATATCAAGTTCATGGCCAAAACTATCAACTTCAAGATGTCCTGGGCGGTGATAGTCAAAATATAGCCAGTTATACGGAACTGGAAGAATTACAAAGCCATTATCAAGACGGTCAGTGGATCAGAGCCTATTATGATCCGAGGCATCCTGAAAACAGTCGTCTTCATATCGGAGCCAAGAAAGTCTATGAAAAAAGTTTTTGGGGCGCCGGCCTACTTATTTTCATTTCGTTCGGAATAATAGGCTTCCAAAAGATTAGGGATATGCGAAAATCGTAACTAAAATCGTTGTAAAAGAGGCTGTTGCAAAATAAAATTAATCGATCGGGATATACAATATATAAACTTTTGGAGTTTATTTATGTTATATATTGCAATCTGATGGACTAAAAATGTTTTGCGACAGCCTCTTATGGATTCCGCTTTTTTTATTTTGTGAGATTTTTTAAATCTTCAATAAAATTTATTACCGCTTCTTCCGGTGTGGCCCAAGAGGTAACGAACCGGACAACCGAATGGGTTTGGTCTATTTTCGACCAAACACTAAAAGAATATTTCTTTTGCATTTTACCAATCAATGAATCCGGTAAAATCGGGAAAATCTGATTGGTAGCAGAATGAGTCA
Source organism: Bacillota bacterium (assembly GCA_003501335.1). GTDB lineage: Bacteria > Bacillota > UBA4882 > UBA8346 > UBA8346 > UBA8346. The sequence goes on along the minus strand of DNPQ01000027.1, from coordinate 1,912 downwards.
GTAACTGGAAGCCTTGATTGCAGAATGCATTTTGTAATCTATCAGCCATTGTATTGGCATGCTTCGCCAAGTCAAAATAAAGATCGTCTTTAAAAAGTTCTAGGAACTGGATGCCAAGGACTCTTCCTTTGGCTAACATGGCCCCTTTTTGTTTTAGATGGAATCTAAAATCTTCTTTAAGAGCATCATTACTGATCACCAAAGCTTCTCCCAGCAAAGCACCGTTTTTGGTTCCGCCGATGTAGAAGGCATCCGCCAGTACACCCAAATCAGCTAAGCTCAGGTCATTCTCTGGGGAACATAAAGCCGATCCCAGGCGCGCGCCATCAATATATAAATAAAGATTGTTCTTATTGCAAAAACGTGAGAGTTCTTCTAGTTCACTTTTATGATAAATGGTGCCGATTTCAGTCGGATTGGAAATGTAAACCAGCTTCGGTTTCACCATGTGCTCATCCTTGTGGATTTCCAGGGCGACTTGGATACGTTGGGGATTTATTTTCCCGTCGCTTCCGGGGATGGAGATGACTTTATGACCCGTGGCTTCGATAGCCCCTGTTTCGTGAACTAAAATATGACCGGTATCAGCGGCAATTGCTGCTTCATAGGGCCTTAAAAAGGCCGACAGAGCCGTCAGGTTTGTCTGTGTACCGCCGGACAGAAAATGAATCGCCAGATCGGTGCGACCGATTCTTTGCCGGATGAGTTCGGCGGCTTTTTGGCAGTATATGTCTTCGCCGTAACCTTGGGTTTGCTCCAAATTGGTTTCGAGCAAAGCGTTTAAAATTCGAGGATGCGCTCCCTCGCTGTAATCATTCATAAAGCTGTACATTTGTAACGAACCTCCCTGAAAGATATGGCCTTAATCATAACAGTGCGATTATATATTTTGTCCACTGTGTTGTCAATCTGGAGCCGTTATATTTTCAAGTTTTGATCTGCTGTAGCTGGGATAAGGTCCTGAATAAAACGGATTTTTGGGGGTATAATCTTGAAAAGGTGAGGATGATGCAGGATGAATTGATTCGCTGGATGATCGCGGGTGTCATCGGTTTCATTGTTAAAGATATTTTGGGTGCGATTTTATTTTGGGGAAAAGTGGTAAGTTATCATATTGCTTTTATTGCAGCGGATATCTTTATGAACAGTCCTGATATATATAGCCCGGAAGGTTGGATTCTTGGCACAGTGACGGATTTACTGATTGGCGGGATCCTTGGGATCGGTATTGGAATGTTTCTCAAATGGAAAGGCCCGGGTTTCTATGGGGTAAAGGGGATTTTTTTAGCGATGGTGATCTGGTTGCTGTTCATTGGGGGTATTATGCATGCTCTGCAATTTATCTTTTCTATTGTATTAACTCGGTTTAGTGATTTGTTCTATTCCCTGATTGCACATGTAGTATACGGTTTGTTTACATCTTATCTCATCGTTCGGCTGACTCCAAAATCAATTCCGAGCTAAGATCAATATTGATTAAAATTATCGTAAAATGGTTAGCTGGTTGGCGAGATCTATAACGGAATCAATCATTTGATGAAGTGGCTGATTTAACTAAATTTTTTTACCGGGTGTAATTTTAAACACTATTCTTTCAATTAGGAGCGAAGAAGAGAGAAAAAAATAATAAATTAGTTGTATAATACAACTATTTCATGATACAATTAATCGAGAGGTGATGGGATGGTTTCCCAAAATAAATCTGACGTTTTGCGTGAAATTGTTCGGATACTCGAGAGAAAATTGGGTGTTCTCGATGATCTGCAGTCATCTTGCTGTGGGGTGACGTTCGCTCAATGTCACGCAATTGTGGAAATTGGTAGAGCCCGGAAAATTTCTTTAAATGATTTGGCGGACATATTGGGCTTGGATAAAAGCACCATGAGCCGGACAATTAATAATCTGGTTGAAA
>DNPQ01000293.1:1605-9729 GCA_003501335.1 Bacillota bacterium | reverse complement strand
GGATAGCGGCCCTGAGGCGCCGTTTCAATAAGACTGATATCCCGAATACCGGCCAGTGACATATGTAAAGTCCGCGGTATAGGCGTAGCCGTTAGTGTTAAAACATCGACGTTTTTACGTAATTCTTTTATTTTTTCCTTATGAGCGACTCCAAAGCGTTGTTCTTCATCGACAATCAGCAATCCCAAATTTTTAAAGTGAATGTCTGAGGATATCAAACGGTGAGTGCCGATGACCAGATCAATTTCACCCGTTAAAAGACCGTCGATCACCGCTGTTTGTTCCTTAGCAGTTTGAAATCTGCTGATTACCTTAATATTAACAGGAAATCCCGCAAAGCGTTCCCGGAAGGTTAAAAAATGTTGTTGGGCTAAGATAGTGGTAGGTACCAAAACCCCAACCTGTTTTCCATCCATTATCGCTTTAAAAGCGGCTCTCATTGCGACTTCAGTCTTGCCATAACCAACATCACCGCACAGCAATCGATCCATGGGCTTTGGACGTTCCATATCCGTCTTGATTTCATTAATAGCCCTCAATTGGTCCGGGGTCTCTTCATAGAAAAAGGTTTCTTCGAATTCATGCTGCCAAACTGTATCGGCAGCAAACGCGATACCTGGAGCCACCTCACGTTGGGCATAAAGTTGTAACAAACCATCCGCCATATCACGCAGAGATTCTTTGACTCTGGTTTTAACTTTCTGCCAATCATTACCGCCCAATTTATTGACTTTTGGAGGAGAGTCTTCCACTCCAATAAACTTTTGAATTAAATTAACCTGATCGGTCGGTACAAATAAACGATCTTCCCCGGCATATTCAATACGGAGATAATCTCGATGACCCCCTGCTATTTCCAGAGTCTCGATGCCCATATAACGTCCGATTCCGTGATTAATATGAACCACGTAATCGCCAACCTTGAGATCGGTAAACGAGTTGATCTTGCTTCCTTCTTGCTGAAAACGGGCTTGAATCTTTTTCTTTTGCTTACCATAAATCTCACTTTCGGTCAGGATCATTAGTTTTCCCGGCACCCATTCGAGTCCAGACTCTAAGTCCGCAATTTCAATCCTGATAGTCCCGGAACTTAAGGGTACCTGGGTACCCTCTTCAACCAAAACTGAAGTAAGGCCCTCTTCCCGTAATACCTCCCGGAGCCGACGCGCTTTTTCTTTCCCGGATACCGTTAGTATGATGGTTCGATGATCTTTAAGCCACAGAGACAACTCCGAGGAAAACATTTCAAATTTACCCTGAAATGTGGGCGGTGTTTTGAAGGGTAAGGTCCATATATGAGCTGCTGGTAGTCCTTTAGGCGTCTTAGCCAGTAGCGAAAGCGACCAAGGCCTTCTAGACCGCAAAGCCTCTTCCAATTCATTAATATTCATAAGCAATTCTTGTTCTTTAGGCAGTATAACCCCTTTTTCCAAAAAATTGCCCACAATACCCACGGTCTCTTCCATCAAAGAATGGTAAGTATCCCGTCCCCGGACCGGTTCATCCAAAATAACCCTAACATCTTTAAAATAATCCAGTAATGAAACCATGTTCGGTTCAATCCAAGGCAGGAATTGATCGGCACCGGCTAACTGATGCCCTGCAGCCAACCTTTCCAAAGACTCATTAATTCTATCGCGTAACGTCTCCGCCTCTGTGACTCGCCCTAAGTCTTCCAATTTCGCGACTTGGTTTTTCAAATCAATTTCAATCTTTGCACGGCGTTCTTCAAAGGTTTCTTGCTGCCATAAACCTTCCCGGGCCGGTAAAATCATAGCTTCTTTTAAATTCTGAGTCGATATTTGATCTTCAACCTGAAAACTACGAATTGAATCAATCTCGTCGCCAAAGAATTCAATCCGAATGGGTTGGTCCTGATTCAGCGGAAATATATCGATTAAATCTCCCCTTTTGCTAAACTGACCAATTGATTGGACAAGATCCACCCGTTCATAGCCCATACGGATTAAACGTGATAACAGAGCATCCAGTCCATATTCCATTCCTAGTTTTAAGGGTAAAGTAAATTCGAGAAACCGCGCTGGAGGGATAAGGCGCCGTTGTAATGCCTCCCAAGAGCTAACGACAACAAGCCGTTCCGACCCGATAATTCGTCCGAGAGTTTCAACCCGTTGGGCTGTTACTTCAGGTTCAAAGGCTTCCTCATGAGGCAATAGTTGATTGCTCGGAAAATAAGCCACCCGCTCAGAGCCCAGCAACAATTCCAAATCGGCTGCAATTCGTCCTGCTTGAGTATTGCTGTAGCTGATGATCAAATATGAACCGTTTCCCTGGCTAAGGAAGCCGGCAACTGCCAATGTTTTTTGAGTACCACTAAGCCCTGTCAACAAGTCTTGATCGCCACGGAGAAAATGATCCTTGACTTCTTTAAACTCTGAATACGACAATAATTCCTGGAGTATTTCCTTCATCGGTCCTCCTGATGCAACGCCTAAGAGGGCCCATCTAGATGGGCCCATGATCAATTCATATTTATAATATTCAGGAATGAAATTAATCTGTACTTCTTTTGCAATCATTTTTGAAATTGAAAAACAAATTATTCCATATGGAATGGCTGATGATTGCTAAAAATAAACCAAGCCAAACAGGTATATTGAAAAGATAAAATATACTGAACAAAGTATGGGGTAAAATTCCAGCTAGAATTAACACCGGATCCAAATGATGCTTTAAATGAGCGGACTCATAGATCCCTTCTCCTATACCAAAAAAGGCAAATAATACCGGTGGAAAGATACCGCTACAATATGAAACACCGTATTTGAATACTTCCTCCCCAATCGGGACAAGGAGTATGACTCTTCGCTTTTCATGGATCCCAAGCGCTGGACCTAGCAAAAATAAAAACCGATCCCACATCCATGCTAAAACAAGCGTCAGCCAAGCAGCTAAAATCAACTTCATCAGCCAATATCTTGACCCTAATTCAAAGTAATTATTCGGAGCGGTTGAAGTGATTCATTACATAATCCGGACCATCAGTTACAAAATAAGTACTAGCAATAGCCGCGCGTTCAATGCTATCCATAAAAATTTTTCTCTCTGCCCCATTAAAAGAATTTAGCACATAATCAACAACCGTCTGACTATTTTCAGGCCTCCCGATACCGACTCGTAATCGGGGTATTTTCTCTGTTCCCATCATCTGAATAATAGAAGTTAAACCTTTATGTCCTCCAGGACTCCCTGAAAGTCGAAAGCGAATCTTCCCCAAGGGCAAATCCATATCATCATAAACAATTAGAAGTTGTTCCAAGGGTATTTTAAAATAAGAAGCAGCACTTGAAACCGCCTGTCCGCTAAGATTCATAAAAGTCTGCGGTTCAAGAAGCATCGTATCTTTTTCACCTATAAGAGCTTTCACGTAAAGACTTTTAAAGTCACTTTTATTGAGTTTAACTCCGATCTGTTGCGCCAAATGGTTTATCACTAAAAACCCGGCATTATGCCGGGTTTCTTGATACTGAGGGCCGGGATTACCTAGCCCTGCTATACAAAACAAATCGCACACCCCCATCGGGGAATTTTTACATTGATATCATTCTTTTTTAGCTTCAGTTGCAGCCGGTGCCGTTCCAGTCGCCGCCGGAGCCGCTTCGGTTGCCACCGGAGCTGGCGCTTCAATAGCCGCTGTCGGAGCAATAGCCATTACCACAGCTTCTTCCGGAGAATTCACTACTTTAATACCCTCCGGCAGTTCCAGATCTTTAACATGAATACCGGAACCCATTGCGAGCGCCTTAACATCTACATCGATTCGATCCGGAATATTTGACGGTAGACAGCTAATTTCCAGCTCGTGTAAAACCATTTCCAAAACAGCACCATCATGTTTCCGTTTATCTTCATTCTTTAAATGGACCGGAGTTTTAACGGTTACCAAATGATCCATGGCCACTCTGAAAAAGTCGACATGAATTACATTGCCCTTTAAAGGATTTTTTTGGAAATCCTTTACTAACACATGCTGTTCTTCTTCCTTTTTACCTTTTTTAATCTTAAGATTAATTAGTTTGGTCTTTCCGCCCTTCATAAAAACCAGCTGTAATTCATGGGCATCCAGGATTAAATGCTCATTCTCCTTGCCCTCCCCATACAGTACAGCAGGAATTTGACCTTGTTGGCGGAGCTGACCCGCTTTTTGTTTACCGAGCTCTTCTCGGACAGAAGCAGCCAATAAAAATTCCATAACGATTTCCTCCTCAATCCCACTCAAAATAATTTATTGTAAGTCCCTCAAAATCTTGTTAAACAAAATCTTTTGTTAAAATATAGCTCAAATTATAACATTCTCATCCAATATTGTAAACCTGGATTTGTCACCTATGCTCAACTTTTTTTAGAGCTTTCATCCGCCATCTTATCGCGAGGTGAACGCCATCCATGTCTAACTTCCTGTTTACTTCTGGCAATGGCCAAGGATTTAGCCGGTACTTCCTTGGTGATAGTTGATCCTGCTCCTACGGTAGCGCCTTCACCAACCATTACCGGAGCGACTAAATTTGTATTACTCCCGATAAAGGCATCATCCTGGATCACTGTACGATACTTGTGAACCCCATCGTAATTACAGGTAATTGTACCACAGCCAATATTGACACCGGCGCCTACCTGTGAATCACCAATGTAGGAAAGATGAGGTACCTTGGTTTTATTTCCGATTTGGGAATTTTTAATTTCTACAAAATCTCCAATTTTAACATTGGCCGCAGTTACAGTCCCCGGCCGCGTATAAGCATAGGGCCCGACATTATTTCCCGGACCAAGGTGAGTTTCAATGATTTGACTGAATTGTATGGCAGTCTGTTCGTCAATAACCGAATCCACAATCCTAGTATGCGGCCCAATCGTACAATTTTCACCAATGATGGTTTTACCCATTAAAAAAGTTCCGGGAAAAATTGTAGTATCCTGTCCGATCTGCACTTCCGGGCCTATATATGTAAATAAGGGATCTTGAATTGTTACACCCCGGCTCATCCATTTTTGATTAATCACTTGCTTCAAAAAATTTTCGGTATTTGCCAGTTGAATGCGATCATTGGGTCCCATGACTTCCTCAGCAGCATCTGTCACAAATCCAGTCACTTTCAAACCTTTTTGGACAAAAATTTTAATAACATCTGTTAAATAATATTCCCCTTGGGCATTTCGAGGAGTAATCTCTGACAAAGCCTGGAGTAAGTGAGGAATGTCAAAACAATATACACCGGTATTAACTTCTTTAAACTCTTTTTGAGCCGCCGTCGCATCTTTATCTTCGATGATTGAAATAATATTACCGTTCTCATCGCGAATAATCCGTCCAAAGCCGGCCGGATTCTTGAGCTGGGTCGTTAAAACAGCAGCCATTGCCTGTTGCCCACGCTTGGCATCGACTAATGCTTTGATGGTCTCAGCCTTCAAAAGCGGTGTATCTCCATACAGTATTAACAAATCGCCCGCCAAAGTTGAAAGTATATCCCGAGCCATCATGACAGCATGCCCGGTTCCTTTTTGCTCCTTTTGCCAGACATATTCAAGCTCCGAACCGAGTGTATCAATAACCTGCTGACCTTCAAAGCCGACGACCACTATCGTTCTGGATGATCCTACCTGTTTCGCCGCATCAACAGTATATTGCAGCATCGGACGACCTAACAAGGGATGTAATACCTTAGGAAGCTTCGACTTCATTCGAGTCCCCTGCCCAGCTGCTAAAATAATTGAACTTATTGCGGCCACATCAATCACTCCTCAAGTCGTTAATAACTATGACAGCTAAAAAAAGAACTCTAACGAGTTCTTCAATTCATACATAATTTTGGCTGGGGCGGCTGGACTCGAACCAACGAATGCGGGAGTCAAAGTCCCGTGCCTTACCAACTTGGCTACGCCCCAACAACTGCAGGATTTAGTATACCAGTCATTTAGATGAAAGTCAAGCCCATTCCTTAACAAACTCCAGGTAAAACTTTACATTCTAAAAAAATATTGTTGCCGATTCGATAGATTTGCTTTTCGTATATAGCTGACACTTATTCATCCAATTCTAATTCTATTACAATTTTTTCTGCATAATAAATCCCCGCTTAGACGACAAAAAAAAGAACTTGCGTTTTCAGCAAATTCTATCAAAATCAATCGAACTTTTAACGATGAAACCGATATCATTACTTATCTGTAACCTCATATTCTTTCAATATGGCCCCTTGAATTAATTCCCGGGCTTCAGATGTAATGGGATGAGCGATATCTCTGAATTCGCCCTCCGGTGTCTTACGACTAGGCATTGCCACAAAAAGGCCATTCTGTCCTTCGATGACACGAATGTCTCTCACCACAAAAGCATCATCAATTGTTATTGAAGCAATCGCCTTCATTTTACCATCCGAATTTACTTTTTTAAGACGTACATCAGTGATGTTCATAAAACCCACTCACCTTTCTATATCTTCTGTCATAGCAGTATAAAAATATTTCCATAAGTTTTCTGAAAATCCTGCCTTGAATAAGAAATTTTTTACTTTTTTTTCTATCATGGCCAATTCTTACAATTGTTCTGTTCTACAAAAATTACAATTTTCAAGACATTTACTAATTCGCGCTCAAAAGCAACTGGTAAAATTAATTCCAATTCCTTGCTCACACGGACTCATTTACAACCGGCTCCAAGTCGATGGGTTAAATCGGAAACAAAACTCAAAACCCGTATTTGAGACAATCATCCATTTCTCCTCTATGAACCGATCCAATAAAAAAAGAGGCACTCTTTTGCCTCTTTTACCATGTCAATTGGTAAATAATCATTCCCGGTATATAAATCTTATTATCTTTCGCCCTTTGAAGGCTACCCCAGTTTGGATAAAACTTCCCGGGCTAATTTGAGATCACTAGGCTTATCAACATCAATACCCACTTCAGGGTAAGGTGAAGCAACTCCAACGGCTGTAAAATGAAATATTTTGACGACTCGCTCTTCAATCTCCCAGATAGCAAGTCTTCCCAAAATTAGTTTAATCAAACATTTCCCGCCCAACAATGAACAAAGTTGAAACGGCTTTTTTCTCATGGCCGAAGCCTTTTTAAACATCTCGAAGTTATCCCGGATAACTTTCGGTGAAATTAAGGCCAAATTACCTCCGGTAAATACTCCTTCCCGCAATTTCACATAAGTACGTTGAACACCGGGATATTTCTTTTCATTGGCGTCTTTGGAAACAAAAGAATAATAAACATCAGCCTTACGGCTTTGGCATCGCTTCAAAAAGTCTTCCAGCGCCTCTTTGGTTATCAGGGGAATATCGGAAGTAACCAGCAATAAAGGGTCTTCAGATTCAAGCGCTTTTAAACCGTTAATCAGACTTTCTTCCCATGTATCTCCCCGCTCAACGATGGAACAATTTTGATCATGCATATCGGCAGAGATCAAGGATTCCGGGCCTACCACAATAATGCGTTGAACTGAAGAAATACTGCGTAATGCCCGCAACACATAATCCAGCATCGGCCGGCCAGCTATTTGAATTTCAGCCTCATATTGTTCCTGACTCACTTTACGTAAAGCTCCGGAATTAATAGCCCCCGCTAATATAATTGCGTTCATTTAATTACCCCCCAGCTTGGTATCATGCTGAATCATACCCATCATTGTGTTCTCCGCCATCTCAATATGTTCCTGGGCCAATTTCCGAGCCAGCTCGCCATCTCTCGAAGAAATGGCTTCTACTATTTTACGATGCTCTTCCAAAGCTTTTTTCATTCGTCCGGGGTATGATAGCGAGGTGGTACGAAATCTTTGAATTTGTTCCCGTAAATTATTGATGATTTGCGATAAACGGGCATTCCGACTGGCTTCATAAATCAACGTATGGAAGTCGGTATCCGTTTCTACAACCTTTGATAAATCCCCTGTGTCGATCTCTTCCGAAATTTTAACTAAATAACGTTCCATCCTCTCAAGGTCATCATCCGTAGCCCTCTCAGAAGCCAGTTCAGCCGCCAATCCCTCTAAAGCCCCTCTGATTTCAAAGACATCCGCAATATCTTTCGTCGACATTCCGGCGACGTAAGCTCCTTTACGGGGAATCATGACGACTAAACCTTCCAACTCAAGCTTAC
>DNPQ01000293.1:0-1360 GCA_003501335.1 Bacillota bacterium | reverse complement strand
AAACCTTCCAACTCAAGCTTACGTATGGCCTCTCGTACCGGAGTACGGCTGACACCCATTTCTTCCGCCAATTGAATTTCCATTAAGCGTTCACTAGGACGCAATAAACCACCAATAATTGCCTCCCGCAATGACTCAAAAACCAATTCACGTAGCGGTTTATAGTTATCAAGACGGATTGGGACCAATGGTTGTCTATCCATATTTTTCTCCTCACTTTATGCATTCTACCCAAATATATAAAAAAGAATATAATAACAATGGTATTAATTTCAGATTTTAGATCAAAAAATGCGTATAACAGCGAAACCATTCCGGCGGAATGGCCGCAAAAAAAGGTTCAATCACTTCCGGCGGCGGATTCAAGGCAAAAACCGAAGGACCACTCCCGGACATCAGATTAGCAGTGAGCCCATATTCATTCAATAAACTCTTTGCTTTTATTACTACCGGATAGTCATCGCGGACCAATTCTTCAAAAACATTTCCCCAAGACTGGGTCAATAATAGAAAATCTCCCGTTTCCATGGCGTGAACCACTTGGCTAACCTGAGGATGTATTAAATCTCTTTTCTGATAGAAACGGCCATATGCCAAAGCTGTGACGATAGGCATATTGGGGGTAACCAGTAATAAGTCGTACCGCATATTGGAAGGAATTTGAGTCAATTGCTCACCGATACCCCTCGCTCTGGCAGTCCCTCTGCGAATACAAAAAGGGACATCCGCTCCTAACCTGACCCCTAAAGAAACCAACTCATCGATAGATAAACCCAAGCCCCATAATTCATTCAAAGCCAATAGTACTTCAGCCGCATCGGCGCTACCGCCGGCCAAACCAGCCGCCATCGGTATGTTTTTGCATATATGTATTTTAGCGCCCTGTTTAATCCCCAATTCTCTTTGTAATAATTCCGCAGCCTTCCATGCCAAATTACGATCATCTGTAGGTAAACGCCTATCATTACAGGTTAATTCCAATTGTGGACTTAATTCAAAGGTTAACTGATCGGACAAAGCGATAGTTTGCATCACTGAATCAATTTCATGATAACCGTCCGGCCGTTTATATAAGATATCCAAGGCTAAGTTTATTTTAGCATGAGCAAATCGAGTAAGCATAATCCATCCATTGATAATAAATTTAAATATATATTTGCCAAAATTACATCAATTCCTGCCACAATTTCTGAGATATAAAAATACACTGGTTACCCCAGTGTATTCATAAACAAATTATGGCCGCACACCATGCCTTGGCCTAATTTTCCCAAACGTACCGGATTAGCCGACTCCGACCAGGCAACCCCACGGCACACAAAGGTTCTTACTTACCGTTGCTTCCTTCCGGACCTGGCGG
>DNPQ01000406.1 GCA_003501335.1 Bacillota bacterium | reverse complement strand
GCGGTAGCCGGAGATAAGGTCATTGCAAGTTCCTTTTTTTATTAATAAATCTTCAGCTAAAATACCTCCGCTCTCCGATCATTTTATGATCTAACAGTTCAATACCTGAGATTCCCAGGCTTTTTGGAGTTTGCGGAATAGATAAACTTGTGCAGTGATAAGCTCGCTTATTTCACCTAATCCCCTGTCCCAATGTCATCAGGCTACGTTTAAATATCTTGGAATTGGTACGCCACGAGTTAAAACTCATGGCTCCGTAAAAGCATAACGGTTGAAACCGGTAAATCATACAATGCTTGAAATCGAGTAGATATCGGTTTTAACCGATAAGCTTTGTCCCAGCAACGGGTTTCCAACCCTTTGATTGAGTTCGAAGCAAGCCATGAGATTTTATACAGCATTTCCTTTTTATTCCACAATAGCCTGATGACATTGCTCTTATGGCCCTCATAGACTTTTCTAGCAGGGATTTTAAGCTTTTTCCCACACCACTCTCAAAAGAGCAATGATAGGGCGCAATCTAATCAATCAGCTCATACGCTAGCTGTCCGAACTGATAACGGGCCTTAATTTGTAGTGAAGTTTTTGCATATTCGATATGGCTCCGGAAGCCTTTTATCAAGAAAGCCAAAAAAAACTATGAAAATTAAAGAGATAAAACGATACTGTCCAAAATTTGAGGGTTAACCCGATTATTGCCAATTGCATATAGAGACTTGAATTATCATAAAAAAAATATTAAAGCACTAAAAAACTGCAATTTGCCTAAGTTACTCTGCGAAAGTTGAGTATATGACTATACCCCTACTCATGCCGATACCGAAGAAGAAGACATCATGGCTAAAATTGATTTTCTGAAAAAAGTCTTGAAAAAATAAAAAAATCCCGTCAGTAAATGGAAATTATTTCAAAAAGTTAAACGACTTCAAACCTTAAAAAGAGACATTTAATTTTTCGATAACCGCTACCCTTTCATATCCGATTGGTAGTAGGATAAGGAGAACGAAACGACCGAGCTTAAATTCATCTTTGGGGTCATTCCGTTCTGAAGTTTTACAAAATGGCTTAAAGAAGAAAAAATGACGGACTTTAATCAACTAACAGCTCCGTTCCTTCTCCGAGGGGATAGTCAAAAAAGTTAATCCAAAAGATCAGCTCCCCGCCGCTCATTTATCTTTTCCTTTCTCCAACTTCTTCCCCACATCTTCAAACGCTCTCGTTAGTTGTCCCATCACCCAATTCCGATCCCGTTCTCCCGCATGCCACATTTTCAATATATATTGCAAATAAGCCGCCAATTCCTCATCAATATCGTTTTGCACAACATCTCCCGCTGTGAGCAAAGCATGGAACTTCGCAAACTCCGGATCTGCCAGCACATTTGTTAACCCTTTGCACATCTCCTGATCTCCAAACAACTTAATCCCACTGCCAATATACTCCTTGGCTCCGAAAAACATCTCACCCTCACCGGTTAATATCCAATCAGGATTTACCGAAAAATGAATTGTCGAAGCTAATAAAAATCCTTTGGAGGGTTTGGTTACATTTCCTTCAATACGTGAAATAGTCGGTTGGCTCACATTGATTGCCGCTGCAAAATCTTTTCGCTCCAATTTCAAAGATTCTCTAAGCATCGTCACGCGCTTACCGACCGAACAATTTTTCATCGTGTATTAATTTCTCCTTGACATTTTTTCATTGCGTATTTATAATAAAAATGTAATTTAAAACAATTCACTTAATTTACGCAAAATCACACAACTAGACTCAAAACCACCAGCCCAGACTTTCCTCTTGGGTGCCCTGGTTTTGGATTGCCCAGTGCATTCGTTGCATTGCAAGTATCATTAACAACCGGCTACATCTTCGAAGTACAACCAATCCGCCTTATCCATAAAGTACAACCAAAATGTGAACCGTAAAAAAATCTCAATTATTTCCATTATAGCATGAATCAAGTCAAAAAGAAAAAAGCCAAGCAAAATCTAGGAAAGCGTTCGTTTCAATTTGATCATGGGAAAAACCAATCTCCAAACAATCGCATCCCTCGAACAACAAATCGCCGCCGGAAAGCAAAAGCTCCAGGAAGCGTTCGACGCCGTCGGCTGTACCGACTCGATCGTACTGGCGTACAGTATCAAGCTGGATAAGTTGATTAATCGGTATCAAAAGAAGATTAAAGAAATGAAAAGCCAGGATATTTAGGCCAATTACCCTTCCCCTTAAAGGGAAAATGGCTAGAATTGAAGGCCAATAGGCAGTATGTCGAAGAAGCGCAACCGTTAAGACCCGAAATTCAGACAAATTCCCTTTAAGGGCTAGGGTCGATTTTTAAGTCTATCGGCAATTTTGAGGATTACAAAGTAAAGAATGATGGAATTAAAACCTTTAGCCATTTTAATTCTGCCGACAGGAGACGCCACCTGCTCCCGCGCGTGCCTTGGCACGCGACACTCCTCAGGCAAAAGGGTGTTGCGGAACACCCTTTTAAATCCCGCCGCTCGGGGGCACCGTGCCTCCAGAGATCCCCCCCTATCACGGCATTCATCCTTGGACGCCGAAGAAACGCTTGCGCAATTTAACTGTCGCCCACTTCCATGTGGGCGCCTTCTTGGGTAATTCTGCTGGCCGACGGACCATGATGCATCCATGACATCAAAGCCGCGTGGTCAACATCATATTGACCATGTCGGAGCTTACAAAATCGTCTTTTGAACGATAATATATTTTGCCTATAAAACTTCTTGAAAGTACTTATATAAGGCTACCTTGAATAAACCCTACCCGCCGATCAGGGATGTCGGCGGCGCGGCATCTTTTCGTGGAAGAAAAACTCAGCTTGCTAGCAAGCTGCGCCGTCGGCAAACCAACAAGCCCAGAAGACGCTGCCACGACGGCAGCGTCAGCCAATCAAAAACTCCGACCCCGGCAACCGGATGGCCGGGGAGATGAAAAAGAGACCGGGAACCATGGGTTCCCGGCGGCCTTTTGGTGACTTTTGGGCCGCTCCAAAAGTCACTCAGCCGGTGAAAGCCGTGGACAGAAAAAACCGTCATTCATTTTAAACAAACCATGCCTTTCATTTTTTTTACGCCCTCGTTCCCCTCATCATCCTCATTAAAAGCCCAAAATTCACCGTCTTGATCCTTCTCATGCAGTGGTGGGAAAAGACAGGCGAACTTCGAATGACCCCTAAGGATGAGGGCCTTCATTCATACTGCTACTGGCTGCAAAAAGTCCCCTCAGCATTTCAAATCAATCCAACCCCAGCCTGCCGCGTTATACTTCGGCGCTTTTCTGGCACCATTTGTCAACAATAACGTGTTATACTTTTATTATTCAAAGAAATCCAAAAAATCTTAACTCGTTCCTGCAAGGAAGCGACCTTCAGCGCGGTATGGTTACTAGGCTATTTTTATTTCAACCCCCAAAAAGAAGGTTATCAAAATGTGTTTTTTATTTTTTAGCCAACATGACCAACATGGCCCACATAAACGTATCTAGCAGGGATTGAATAGAAATGTGAAGAGTAAAGTGTCGATGCATTTCAATCATACGTATTCGATGAGGTGAGGTGTATCTGACTAAAACTCGGATTTATTTCTGAAGCCTTCAATCCAAGCATTCAAAAACCGGGTAATCAAGCTCCGTCATCTAAAAACACGTTATGCTTTTAATTGGATAAGCATTAAAGATAAAGGCCATGGACGCCCGATACGCCACATAATATTATAAAAGCGAGTCATATCTCCCCAAGCCGGGTGAGGGTAATTCTTTTATAAATGGCAACATGCTCGTATTTCCATTCGAATTCCGGTTTATAGCGACCAAGTCCCGATTCTCGCTTTCTTGATAACCGTATGTATAAATGGACGATCCGCAACCAATTACTCTTATCCCAGGTAAAAATACCAGCACCCGGGCCACTGGCGAGCTTATTTAGTTTCCATATATATATATATATATTTATGCTTTCTGAAGTTATGGGCTTTAATTTATTGGCAGGTTTACTACCTAATCCCCTTCAAAAATCAATATATTTTAAGCCATTCAAAAATAATGTACCATCGTTAAGGTAATTCCCTTTGCATTATAAGAAGGGTTATTTTCTGTGGCCTGGAAATCCGTTTTTAAACCCTGCCATTCCCATTGCTCGTTTGAAATATGCATCCATTTGTATCCAATATTTAATACAGTCTTTTCCCCGACTTGACAACATAATTTGGGACCAACCTGCCACATAAAATCGTAAAAATCGCCCCTAGTTGGAAAATCCTTGTTCCAAAAAATCACCGCTCCACTCATATCAAAATAAAGTGCAACGACATCCCCGCTACTATACCCCAAAAAGTCCAGCCCCATTAATCGAAGCCGAATCAGCCCACTTGGCCCCAATGCCCCAGGCATCGCATTCACTATAAACATCATTACGGGTCATGTTTCCCCAGGCGCGGGTCAAGGTAAATCCGCTATGAACCGATACAAAATCGTCGCCATAATCTACTTTTTGCAGATTGAGTATAGCGGTATCAATATCACGGTCCTTTTCATGAAGGGGAGAAAAGTATTCCAGTTCCATCTCGGTTTGAGTATCTCGGGTTTCCAGATAACCAAAAGCATTTGTCGCAGCAACGATTAATAAAAATGTTGTAATAAATATCAGAAGACAAAATTTCCGCATGGTCAACTCTCCGTTTGTATAATTTTGTAAGAACTTCTCTTAATTTTTATTTTTAATAAGGTACATTTATTTACCGGCAATCATTTGCCAATCTGAGTATCTAAAATTATCCATTGCAAACAATTTCGAGCCCCATGCAATAGAAAAAAAACTTACACAAACAAATCAACATTAAGACATTGAATATTGACGCGTCACCCGGCTTAAAACCAAATCGACTTGATAAATGCTTAATCCCCTCGGTAGACTGATTGTATGATTGTGAAAACCGATTTCTCCCCATAAAGGATAATCCTGGCTATCTTCTTTTCTACAATTTACAGATAATAGCCACTTCCCTGAGGATCCGAATTAGGCTTTACTTTAAACCATGCCGCATACATCGTCGGCAAGACCAGCAAGGTCAGAATGGTCGCCACCAATAGACCCCCGGAGATCGCAACCGCCATCGCCCCCCAAAATACACTGGGCATCAAGGGAATCATTCCCAAAATAGCCGCGGCAGCGGTTAGCATAATCGGACGGATTCTCATCACCGTCGCATTAATGATGGCGTCCCACATTGATTCTCCGGCATTCAGCTGCTGTTCGATCTGATCAATCAAAATAACCGAATTCCGGATGATGATCCCCATTAAGGCCAAAATTCCGACGTCGGCGACAAAGCCCAGCGCGTTTCCGGTCAAAAACAAGAACAAAATGACTCCAATCAGCCCCAGCGGCGCGGTTAACAAGGTCAAAACCATTTTTGAGATGTTCTGCAATTGGAACATGAGCAATAATACCACAATTACAATCATAATCGGCACTGGCTGCATCAGGTATCCGACTGCCAAATTCATCCTTTCCACCGGTCCTCCGACATCAATACTATACCCAAACGGCAGACTATTCCGTAGCTTTTGCAATGCGGCATAGGCCTGTTTCGTCGCATCGACTCCGGTAACCCCCGCGGCTGTCTCCGCCTGAATGGTAATGGTCGGTTTCAAATTACGCCGCCAAATTAAGCCTTCTTCCGCGTCATAGCTTATTTTAGCAATCTGGTCAAGTGGCACAAACTTCCCGCCGGCGACCGGAATGTTCAGGTCCTTCATTTGGGACAAACTGCCCCGGCTTTGCTCATCCAGCCGGAACACCATACTGATGGTCTTATCTCTTTGCCGGAACTCCGCCACCGGTATCCCCGATACTTGGCATTGCAAAGTTAACGCTAATTGCTGACTATTGATGCCCAACATCCGCGCTTTATCCTGATCGATATAAAGATGCATCAGTTTATTCTTCTCATTCCAGTCAAGATTAATATTCCGTAAATTGGGGTTAACCTCCATAACGGCACGGGCTTGGCCTGCGATCTGCCGTACCTTGTCTTTATCATATCCCGTAACCCGCAGCATTACCGGGTAAGGATCCGGCGGCCCTAATTGCAATATTTTTACATGTCCACGGACATCCGCAAATTTCTCGGTGAATAGCCGGTTCACTTTTGCGACCAGCCGGGTACGGGACTCCAGTCCCTTGGTCATAATCACGAACTCTGCAAAATCCGAACTGGGAAGCACCGGGTCACAGGTCAATAAAAAGCGGGGCGCCCCCTGCCCTACATAAAAGCTATAATTTTTGATGCCAGGGTCGCCCTTAAGGCATTTGGCGAATTGCTGCGCCACCCTCTCGGTCGCCTGGATTGAGGACCCTTCCTCTAATTTCAAGTCCACAATTAATTCCGGACGGGTCGAAGGCGGAAAGAACTGCTGTTTTACAAATGGTTCCAATAACAGCGAACCGATAAAAACGAGCCCAGTCAAAGCCAGTATTAATTTACGGCGATTCAGGCACCAAACAAGTATATCCCGAAATGAATGATAAAACTTGGTATCATATGGATCATGATGGCTACTAGCCTTCTTCGGTTTTATTTTAATCAAATTATAGCCCAGCAAAGGGGTTACCGTGCCCGCGACCAGCCACGAAATCAATAGAGACAGCATCACAACCCAAAAAAGCGAATTAACATATTCCGAAGCCATTCCGGCGGAGAAGGCCACCGGAATAAATCCGGCGCATGTAATCAACGTGCCGGTTAACCGGGGAAAGGCGGTTGAGGTATACGCAAAACAAGCAGCAGCATTTCGCTCCCAGCCCTGTTCCAGCTTTACCGTTATCATTTCAATGGTGATAATCGCATCGTCCACCAACAAACTCAGCGCAATAATCAAGCCCCCCAGCGACACCTTTTGCAAATCAATGGAAAACATTTTCATGCCGGCAAATACCCCGAAAATAACTAACGGAATCCCCAAAGCGACTACAATCCCGGTACGCACTCCCAGGCTCAAAAAGCAGACCAGCAGCACAATAGCTACTGCCAAAGCCAGCGTGAGTATAAACTCATTAATGGATTCCTTCACCACGGTCGGCTGATCGGCTACTTGCGCCAATTCCATCCCCAGCGGCAATTCTTTCTGAATATGGGCTAGCGTCCGCTTTAATTCTTTACCCAAAACAAGTACGTTACCGCCTTTTTCCATGGACAAATCGATTCCAATGACCGGTTTACCGTTAAGAAACATTTCCGGTTCCGGCGGATCGGCGTAACTCCGTTCTACCTTGGCGATATCACCCAGCCGGAATGTGCCGCTGGCAGCGCGGATCGGCAAATTACGAATGCTCTCAAGGTCATCAAACATCCCTGAGACCCGTAAATAAACGTTATCAGTTTTTGTCTCGACCATTCCCGATGGGGTCATCGCGTTTTGCGCTTGAATCATTCCTACGATGTAAGTGGGATCAATGCCAAGTTGCGCTAATTTACTACTCTCCATTTCGATATAGATTTTTTCCGGTTGGACTCCAATGAGCTCCACTTTCTTCACATTGTTGATACCAAGAAGAATCCGGCGGATTTTTTCGGCCTGGACTCTTTTTTCCTCATACGAAAATCCATCCCCGGTGATCGCATAAATGCTGCCGAAGACATCGTCAAACCGGTCGTTAAAATAGGGCCCGATGACGCCGACTGGTAAAGTGTCTTTAATATCATTAACCATATTGCGCACTTCAAGCCATGTTGGCCGGACATCTTTTGCGGGAACCGGATCTTTCAAATTAACATAGATCAAAGACTGTCCCGGGCGGGAATAGCTTTGCAGATAATCGAGGCCCGGAGTGTCTTGCAATTTTTTCTCAATTTTATCGGTAACCTGTTCTTCCACCTGATGAGCAGTAGCTCCCGGCCAAGCAACTGCCACTAACATCGTTTTAATGGTGAAATCGGGATCCTCCATCCGCCCGAGCGTCTGATAAGAATATAGTCCCGCTATAAATACTAAAGCGATGAAAAAGTAGACCATTTGCTTGTGGTTAAGCGACCATTCCGTAAGGTTGAATTTACTCATTTTCGGCGTCCTCCGGCCGGACTTTTTGGCCTGCCAGCAATTTATAAGCTCCGGCGGTAACCACAACATCGCCAGCCTTTAGTCCTTCCAACACTTGGACTTGATCCTCGCCAAATTCACCGAGTTTAACGGGTCTCGAATGAACCTTTCCCTCATCGTTTACCACCCAGACAACCGGTGTCTTCCCTGTCTGATAAATCGCGGTCAGGGGAATATAAACCGTTTCTGTTGCACCGGTATCGGCAACCATTACCGTTGCGGTCATTCCCAATTCCAATTCCGGAGAAGGATTGAGTAAACTAATGCGCATCGTGTAGGTTCTTGATAACGGATTTGCCATTGGGGCTACTTCCCGGATTTTCCCGGCTATGCAAAGGTTGGGTAACGCCCAAAATTTAACCATGAGCTGCTTAGAATTACGTACTTCTTCCAGGCGATTTTCCGGCACGTCAATTTCGACTTCTTTCTCATTATCGCGCACTAAGGTCACGACCGGTTGACCGGGCCCGACCACCTGCCCGGTTTCGGCAAAAATCCCCGCCACCACCCCGCTGTGATCGGCATATAAATTACAATAATTAAGCTGGTTGGCGCTTGCTGTATATTGGGCTTTTGCCTGGCGTAACTGTGCATCGGCTGCATCATAGGTGGTTTGGTAACGGTCAAACTCCGCTTGGCTCATTAACTTCTCGTTATATAGCTCTCTAAAACGTTCCAGATTATCCTTAGCCAGCTTAAACTGGGACTCCGCCGCCGACAATTGAGCTTTGGTTGCAGTCGTTCCTTGTTGAATATCGATAGGATCAATTTGCAACAGCACGTCACCTTTTTTCACGACGCTTCCCAAATCGATATTCCGTCGGATAATTTTGCCGCCGACTTGAAAGGCCAATTGGCTTTCATAGCGTCCTCGCACTTCACCGGAGTAGTTGTAACTTTGGGCGGATGAATCGTTTAGACTAACGGTTTGAGTTTTTACGAGGGGAATATCCTCAGTCGTTGTCTGCTTTGGCTGGGCTTTCGTTGTGATAATCCATCCGGTTAAAATAAGTAGCAAGCAGATTGCTACAGCCCCTCCATAGTAATATTTACTTTGACTTGATTTCGGCATTGTCATTTCACTCCTTTAAGTATTAGAAATCAACCTTCATTTTGAGTCAATTCTTTTACCAATCGCCTGGTCCAACTGGGCTACGGCGATATTATACATACTTAAAGCCTGGGTATAGTTGGTTTTGGCTTGTGTTAAGCCAACCTCGGCATCAAGCCGCTCCAACGAAGTACTCAATCCCACTTTATAACGAGTCTGGGCAACTTGCAGCGTCTCCTGAGCCGTATCCATACTTTTTTCAGAAACCTCAATCGTTTTAAGGGCTACTTCAACGTTACGGTATGCCTGTTCCACTTCCAGTTTTATCCCGCGTTCCAACAGTTCTTTACCTGTCTGCGCTTGTTTTAAAGTGTCTTCGGCCTCGGTAATGCGGTGACTCACCATGCCGCTATCAAACAGCTTCATGGTCGCGACCACTCCGACCGTCTTCGATGGCGCTTCATTAATGGGTTCATAATGGTGACTGTCGGCCACCAAAGCCACAGTCGGCTTATGATCGCTTTTGGCAATCAACACAGCCTGCCTGGCCATTTCAATTTTCGCATTGATATCCTCAAGTTCCGGCCGCCCGGCTAAAGCTTCAGTTTGATAAGTATTCAGATCATGCGCCAACTGTCCGGATTCCATATTGCTGTCAAAAGAATAATTGGTATTCAAATCGACGCCTAAAACATAATTGAATGATGCTTTCGCCAAAATCAGATTGTTTTGCGCCAATAGCTGTTTCTGCTTTAGGTCGGCCAATTTCTCCTCCGCCCGTAACACATCGAGCTTGGGAACTAAGTTCACTTTGTAATAGCCGTTGGCTTCCCTTAGATGGTTTTCCATGCTGGAAACCGCGTCGTTCATCGTGATTTCCATCTCCTGGCAGAGTAGAACCGTATAATAACCCTTTTTAACCGCCAAAATCAGATTATTATTGGTAACCGTCAAATTGGCCTGAGCGCTTTGGTGATTGGATTTGGCCGCATTTTTTGTGGCTGTAAGTTTGCCACCGGTATAGAGCGGCTGGCTCAATTGGAAATCATATCCGTAATAATTTAGACTATCGTCAATATTCTGCTGTTGCGGCCCATTGGGCCCATATGCCATCTTCGATGCGGCATTACCCAGATCGACTAAGCCCTGAGCGAGCTGAGCATCAGCCGGTTGTTCATTATAGTGATTATAGGCGCCATTTAATGTTAATTCGGGTCCATAAGCCGAAAAAGCCTGGGCCAATTTATCCCTGGCTATCTTCACATTATCCTGCGCCAACTGGCGTTGTAGACTGTTTTCCATCGTAATCCGAATCGCCTGATCAATGGAGAGTCTTTGTTGTTCAGGCTGATCCGCCCGGCAAACAGCGAAAAAAGAAAAAAACGAAAATACGAGTAGCAACCATTTCAATTCATGCCAATGTTTTACGCCTAATCCCACATCATTCACTCCTCATCCTTTGCTTTGATGGGATTCATCCGTTTAGTCGGGGTACCCATCATCCTGCTTCCCTCAATAAAATTGCTTATAGACTACATGTGTCGATTAAATTTATAATCTATTAATAATTTATGTTCTTAATGGCTCATAGTCAAGAAACGGAATTTCAATATTGGTAAGTTAATCTACAGATGAGTGCTGACTATCGATAAGTTTACTTGTTTGTAGAATACCTTTATTAAAGGAATAAGCCAAATGGTAAAGGGATCTATATCAATATGAATTACAATCCTTATCAAAAATGGCTTGCATCTTGCATAGAGTATAGAAATATAATATGTTTTTCGATACACATGTATATTATCTTTACATTCGTATATAATTCGAATATACTTAGGAAGAACAAATTAAAAAACGAGTCATTGGTGCGGGTAATAAAAATACAATGGAAATTTCAAAGGGTGAAATTATGGCTCTGACTCAATTGGGGAAAAAAGAAGATTTAAGAATACGAAGAACCTATAAACTATTATCTGAGGCTCTGCTCTCCTTACTTGAGGAACGGCCCTTTGATAAAATTAGCGTCATTGATATTTGTAATAAGGCCATGGTCCACCGCACTACTTTTTATAAGCATTTCGAGGATAAATATCAACTTCTGGTGTTTAGCATTAAAGGCTTTCTTAAAGACTTTAGTG
>DNPQ01000510.1 GCA_003501335.1 Bacillota bacterium | reverse complement strand
CGGATGGATTATTTTTTGTGACCCTTTCCATATTTTTGGTGGCAATAATATCGGCCTCAGTATCTAAAATATTTTTCACGATAACTCGACCCGCTTTTATAGGGGCTACGGCCTCAATTTCTCGTAAATAATCAATACACTTCATCATTAGGGCTTTCGAAACAGGCTTGGTACTCCTAACGGACAATAATGGGTACATGGCTCCCTCGATCGCGATCGTTGTGGTAACCATCCGAGTCGGGTTGGTACATTCATTTCGCCCATAATCGGCTCCTTTGGGACAGGAGTTTCCCGTCACTGCTGAAACCCCGGTTCCTTCCAATACTACCGTAAGACGGCAACCCATCGGACAACCAATGCAAACAAGCTCACGATTCATTTCTGTTCACCCGCTTTCACTACTTCAATTGTTACATCATTCAAATCTTTATTGATTAAAAGCTGGTCCCGTTTTAAAATAATCATCTGCATCTCGCCGGGGGCCATAATCCTTTTTTTGTTCGACTGTAAAACCTGGCTTCCCGTTCTGACAGTAAGCGCGGCATTCTGATAAACATTTTTGACACGAAGATATAAGGTGATCTCTTCTTCCATATTTTCCGGGTGAATCATCTGGGGGACGACATAAGCGACCCCGTCTCCATTCACCACCTTTATGTTTTGCGTAGTCGGCTTAATCTGTTCCAGTAGATAACGAACCAAGCTTCGTCCTGCCAACTCACTTTCTTTGGTAACGTTATCAACCAAATCATGAACATGAACTACATTCCCGCAAGTAAATATCCCTTCCACTGAGGATTCCATGATTTCGTTCACCACCGGTCCTCCGGTAACCGGGCTCATTTCCAGATTGGCCTTTTTCGATAATTCATTTTCCGGAATCAACCCTACCGATAAGAGTAACGTATCACAAGGAATCAGCTTTTCCGTATTTAAAATGGGTTTACGGTTTTCATCCACTTTGGCAAAGGTAATGCCGGTAACACGTTCTTTTCCATAAATTTGAGTCACTGTATGATTTAAATATAATGGGATATCATAATCTTGCAAACATTGAACGATATTTCGAGTCAAACCGCTGGAGTACGGCAAGATTTCTACGACCGTCTTCACAGAAGCGCCTTCCAGCGTAAGTCTTCTAGCCATAATCAGACCAATGTCACCCGAACCCAAGATCACAATTTCCTTACCCGGCATATATCCTTCCATATTTACAAACCGCTGCGCAGTACCGGCAGTAAAAATCCCAGCCGGGCGGGTACCGGGTATATTAATCGCCCCCCTGCTTCTTTCCCGGCATCCCATGCATAAAACAACAGCCTTAGCCTGGATCTCCAGCATTCCATTCTCTTTATTAACGGCGATAACTCTTTTATCCGCTGTAATGTCAATGACCATCGTATTCAATTTATACTCAATTCCATATTCATTAATCTTGTTAATAAACCGTAGCGCATATTCCGGTCCGCTAAGTTCTTCCTTAAAGTATTGCAAACCAAAACCATTATGGATACATTGCTGAAGAATTCCTCCCAGTTCCCGGTCCCGTTCAATAATTAAAATGCTATGGGCGCCTTGGACTCCTTGTTCATAAATAGCCAACGCTGCCGCCAAACCGGCCGGCCCCGCACCGACGACGACTACATCATAGTCATACCCCATCCTCAGTTCCCCCTTTTAGCCATTTGCTGTTCTTTAGCTTTACCGGCGAGTATATAAGAAGCCTTGCCGGACTTCGTCACTTGTTCAATCGGTATTTGAAGCTCTCTGGCTAAAATTTCCGCTACCCGCGGAGTACAAAAACTGCCTTGGCATCTTCCGGCGCCCGTCCTTACTCTCCGTTTTAAACCATCCAAATTACGCGCTCCCAACGGTCGATGGATAGCATCGATAATTTCTCCTTCAGTAATCGTTTCGCAACGGCAAATAACCTTGCCATAGGACGGATTCTTTTTTATTAAATTCCGTTGCTCTGCCGCGCTCAACTCTCTGAACCGAACCACGGGTTTCCGATGGGGAGTAAATTGAGATTTAACTTCACACAGTAAACCTTTGTCCATCAATATCTGGCGGACCATCTTTGCGATAGCCGGTGCGGAAGTAAGCCCGGGCGACTCAATTCCGACAGCATTCACAAATCCTTTTATTTTTTTAGAGCTTCGAATGATAAAATCGTCACCGTCAGGTATTGCCCTAAGTCCGGCAAAAGAAGTTATAATCTTAGATGCTTGAATACCGGGAACCAGTCTTCTGGCGCCATCAATCACTTGCTGCAACCCTTCGGCAGTCGTGGCCGTATCCTCTTTATCATCAATATCGGCAGCCGTGGGTCCGATCAACAAATTTCCATCCACCGTAGGAGAAACCAAAATACCCTTCCCCATTTTAGTGGGAACCGTAAATATCGTTGTATTGGCTAAATATCCTTGCGCTTTATCCAGGATGCAATACTCTCCCTTCCGCGGCCTGATCGAAAATGGTTCTCCCCCCGCCATGTTGTTCATAGTTTCCCCGAATACTCCGGCGGCGTTGACCACATATTTTGACTCAAACCGGCCCCGATTGGTAAGGATCGAAAAATGCCCGTCCGGACAAACGTCAATGGCCGTTACTTCAGTATCCAAACTAAAGTCCACTCCATTCTGGGCTGCATTTTCCGCCATAGCGATTGTCAAAGTAAACGGGCAAATGATACCGGCCGATTGAGCATATAATGCCATCAGCGCCTCCTTTGCAATATGCGGTTCCAAATTTCTCAATTCATTTTGGTTTATGATTTTCATTCCGGCAACCCCATTTTCCATCCCCTGATGATGAAGCTTTTCTAAGGTTGGGATGTCTTCGTCATGAAAGGCCACCACCAATGAACCAATCCTCCGGAAAGGTATATCGAGTTCATTGCAAATTTGGGAGTACATGGAATTGCCCTCTACGTTCAATCGGGCTTTCAAAGTCCCCGGGTCAGGGTCATAGCCGGCATGAATAATAGCACTATTACTTTTCGATGTACCGCAAGCCAAATCGGATTCCTTCTCGATAACCAGCGTTTTGACTTGATAGTGTGAAATCTCCCGGGCCACGCTACAACCGATGACCCCGCCGCCAATAATAATCAAATCATACAATTTTAAAACCCCCCTTAAAAAAAAGACCATATCCTAATAGGGGCTGTCTCAAAAAAGAAATTATCGATAGATATGCAATATATAAACGCTGGTTCATTCATTGAAGCAATATATTGTATATCTCATTGATTTTAATCTACTTTTGAGACAACTTCGATTTAGATATGGTTCTCTGCTTCTCCATCTTACCTATTCAATTATAAATAGATTGAATCCTCATTCCTCCCAGTTTCGAGCCCGCTCCACGGCTTTCCGCCAACCCTTATATAAATTGGCCCGTTTCTCGGCACCCATTTGAGGTTGAAAGTTTCTGCCGGTATGCCATATTTGAGCAATCTCATCTTTGCTTTTCCAATACCCTACTGCCAATCCGGCAAGATACGCTGCTCCAAGGGCCGTAGTTTCACTAATAAGCGGCCGGTCGACCGCAACCCCCAGAATATCCGCTTGAAACTGCATTAAAAAATTATTTTGAACCGCTCCGCCGTCAACTTTTAAGGCCTGTAAATCGATTCCGGAATCATTCTGCATTGCCTCCAAGACATCCCTTGTTTGGTAAGCAATGGCTTCCAACGCCGCCCGGATAATATGTTCTCGATTGGCTCCCCTGGTTAAACCGACTATAGTACCCCGGGCATACATATCCCAAAAGGGTGCTCCCAAACCTACAAAAGCCGGTACTAAATATACGCCGTTTGTGTCTTTCACTTTGGTAGCATATTCTTCACTCTGAGCGGCGTTATCAATGATTCGCAATTCATCACGCAACCATTGCATCAGAGCTCCGGCAATAAAAATACTGCCTTCCAGGGCATATTCAACTTTACCACCCATGCCCCAGGCGATGGTGGTTAACAAACCGCTTTGCGAGGGCACTGCTACCTCACCGGTATTCATCAACATAAAGCAACCGGTCCCATAAGTATTCTTGGCCATACCCGGCTTGTAGCAGGCCTGTCCAAAGAGCGCCGCTTGTTGATCCCCTGCCACACCGGCAATGGGAACCTCCGCTCCCAAAACCGCCGCATCCGTTTCACCATAAACAAAGCTGGAGGGCTTCACCGCCGGCAGCATGTTCCTTGGAATCTGAAGTTCAGTCAGGATCTCATCATCCCAATCCAATTTATGGATATTAAAAATCATCGTCCTCGACGCATTGGAATAATCGGTGACATGGACTTTTCCCTTGGAAAGCTTCCAGATTAACCAGGAATCCACATTGCCAAAAAGCAGTTCTCCCCGATTGGCTTTATCACAGGCCCCGGGCACATTATCCAAGATCCATTGAATTTTGGTGCCGGAAAAATAGGCATCCACCACCAGACCCGTTTTAGCACGAATTTTTTCAGTCCACCCCCTGGCCTTCAACTTGTCGCAGGCCGAAGCCGTTCGGCGGCACTGCCAAACAATCGCATTGTAGACCGGTTCACCGGTATTTTTATCCCAAACGATTGTGGTTTCCCGCTGATTGGTTATCCCGATAGCCGCGATATCGCCTGGTTTTATCTTCAATTTCTCCATTGCGGTTTGAATGGTTTCCAGTTGAGAATTCCAAATCTCCAAAGGGTCATGTTCCACCCAACCCGCTTTCGGATATATCTGCTGAAATTCTTTTTTCGCTGAACTGATAATGTTACCGGCCGTATCAAAAATAATCGAACGCGAACTGGTGGTTCCCTGGTCCAGGGCTATTATATATTTTGAAGACATAGACTTCACTCCTTTTTAGAGAGCTTTTTAAGCGAATTCCCCTTGACCACTTCCTTTTTTCTGAAATAGGATAAATTTTCATTCAAAGTCCTAAAAATTATAAATTCCACAACTCCGTTCTGCTGGTGGAGACGGCCGAGACGCCACATTTCAACATTTCAACAATTTCTTTCTTGGTACTGATCAAACCACCGGCAATCATCGGGATATGACAATTTTTCTTGAACTCCAACACGACTTTACCAATAATACCGGGCATTATTTCGATAAAATCCGGAACATGGTTTTGTACCATCTTCAATCCGGTTTGCACCGAAAGAGAATCCAAAATAAACAAACGCTGAATTGCTAAAAGCCCGAGATTTTGGGCCGGTTTAATCAAATTAGGCTTTGTAGTAATGATTCCGGCTGGGTTCATCTCATACTTTATAAATTCCAACGCCGCCACGTCTTTGCTCAAACCGGAGACCATTTCCAGATGGACGAATACCAACTTGTTATGATCCCGGATCTGAGCGATCCTTGACTTTAAATTACCCAAGGTGGCATCCAGCAAAAAAACCACATTGACGGAAGATTGCAACGCCAATTCCAACTCCGTTTCATCCCTGACAGCGGCAATTATTGGATCATCTTCCAAAAGGTCGCTTATTTTGATTTCATTATGCATCGGCTATCTCCATCCACCATAGTATGAAACTAGCTCATCAGTAACGGATTGAAATAATGAATAGCAATCGAATAATCGGCAGTAGGCTGGGAATATTTTATTTGAACCTGTTTGCGCTCATGATTAAAATACCAACCGCTTTCAGCCTGAGCCCAAGCAGCATCATCAAGATACATTTCGAGAGTTTCAGCTTCGAGCTTTACCTCCACTGGCGCTTGATGCCGACAGAAAACATCGAGCTCTATCTTTTTCACTTCACTTCTGTAATTCCCGTCCCGTTTCAATTCAATGTTAATTTGATGCTGCTCTGATTTCACCGAGATGGTCGTTGCTAAATAATCACCCTTTAAATATTCATTTGATGTTCCATCATCTTCGTACAAAACAAATTGACTGCTATCGGCGGGATAAATTAAAATATTCAGCTCATGAATGGTTTGTAACCGTAAATTTTTAATGGAATTCGCCATCGGAATAATCGCCCCTTGGCGAATAAACAAAGGCGTCCGGTCTAAAGGCGTCGCCGCCTTAATTTTTTGTCCGCCGGCAAAACGCTCGCCTGTATACCAATCTTGCCAATCACTTCCGGAGGGCAAATAAACTTCGCGCTCTCGGAGACTTTTTTCAAAAACACCGGCTACCAATAATGACGGCCCGCAGAGAAAATCGAAACTCGCCTCGAAAGTTTCCGGGTCATCCTGAAATTCATAAAATAACGGCCGCATAATCGGCGCACCGGATTTTGAAGCTTCATAAAACAGTGAATATAAATAGGGAACCAGACTATACCTCAACTTAATGGCATCTCGAATATAGCCGGTATAAGATGGATACATCCAGGGCTCAGTCACCGTATTGTCATCATTCATCGAATGGATACAAAACCGGGGATAAAAAACCGCATTTTGAACCCACCGGACCAACAATTCCGGTTCGGGAGCAGGACCGGCAAAGCCGCCTACATCAACCCCTTGATTGGCCACGCCGGACAAGCCCATTCCTAACATCACGGAAATATTAAATTTAAAACTATGCCAACTCGTATAATTATCTCCGGCCCAGGTTTGGGCATAGCGTTGAATTCCGGGGCCCCCGGCGCGATTTAAGATATAGGGCCGCCGATTGGGAAGGCGTTCCAGAATGGCTTGTCTGGCCACCATGGCCATCAAATTGGGGAAAAGAGCCTTAATCGCTCCGGCTTCCATCGGTTTACCGTCATTACAACATAAAGCTTGCGGATCGTTCAGCTCAAACTCGCAATTATCATTCCAAATAGCGCTAATTCCCAGGGAAATTAAGGCGTCTTGCATCTTTTGTTTCCACAAGAGCCGAGCCTCCGGATTGGTGAAATCAACCAATGAGGCCAGACCGCCCCAAAAACTGGTAAGCTGAGGTTCATTCCCTTGAGGCTCTTTAATGTAACCATTCACTGCTTTAAAATCATTATATATTGGATTGGTTGTAAGAATTCCCGGTTTTACATTGGGAGAGATTTCGATTCCTTTTTGTTGCATCTGCGTCACAAAATTCTTGGGATCCTTAAAACGCTTCCGGTTCCAATTAAAAACATAACGTTTGCCGTCAGCGCCGGTCGTATACCCGGAGGATAAATGAAAACCATCGCAAGGAATATCGCACTTTTGGGCTTTATCAACAAACCCTAAAACAGCCTGATCACAGTTTTGTTCCAGTTCAGTATAGTACATGGTTGAACCCATATATCCCAAAGCATACCGGGGAGGTAGCGCTGTTTTTCCAGTTAAATCAGTATAGCCGCGAATCACATTGGACAGACTGGGCCCATAGATAAAGAAGAAATCTAATTCACCGCCATCGGCGCAATAATAGTTATAACGTTCCCAATAGTTGCTGTGTTCGCATCCCAAATCGAAAACCGCCGGGTAAAAATTATGATAGAACAAACCCGTGGCAATTTTATAATCTTTATTCAATTTGAGATAGAAAGGAATAATTTTATATAATGGGTCCGTATATTCCGAATCATAACCCAGAGTATCCATATTCCCCATCACCAATCTACGCTTGGCTTTATTGATATAACCCGTCTTCTCGCCGAAACCGTAAAAGCAGTCCTGAATGTCTAAAGCCTGATAATGGTAAATCCGGCCGAGCTGATCTTTAAGGTATGACCGCTCTTTTAAATCTGAAAATAAACGGTGGCCATAGAGATCAAAAATGTCGATTCCAAAAGGCTCTTTCCCGATCACTACCTTCAAAAGCATCGTCTCAAAAATGTAGTCATTTTGAGTTTCACTTAACTTGGGTGAAATAAGTGCAATATGATTTCTTTCCCCTCTAAACAGGGAATCCATCCGATCCTGCCAGGCAGTGGTGACTAAAGCATAGGAAGCATCTTCTAAAAAATCATTCTCAAACGTACACCGAATTCGAATTAAGCCGTCCTTTAAAAAATAGATTCTGAATTTACCGCCGTCGGTCGTCAGCTCCACGAGACCATTCTGATGGGTGACGCCAGTAAGACGAGTGCAGTTTATCATTTATGGAACCTCCTTTTAACCTTTAATCCCGGTCATCGCAATTCCCTCTACGAAAAATCGCTGGGCCGAAAGAAAGGCGAGCACCATCGGCAAACTAGCGAGCGTGGTAGCGGCCATCAACAGGTTCCATTGTACATCGGCATCACCCCGGAAAATGGCCAAACCAAGTGTCAGGGTCCGGTTATGGTCGCTGTTGATAAAAATCATTGGATACAGAAAATCATTCCACTGGGCCATTATCGTGAAAATCCCCAGTGTTGCTAAAGCAGGTTTCGAAAGCGGTAAAATAATCTGGAAAAAGCGGCGTAAATATCCGCAACCATCGATCACGGCAGCCTCTTCCAACTCAACAGGCAGTGTCAGAAAAAACTGTCTGAGTAAAAAGGTGCCATAAGCGCTAAACATCCCCGGTAAAATTAACGAAAGATGATTGTCTAGTAAACCAAGATATTTCATGAGAACGAATGTAGGTACTAAGGTAATTTGACGGGGAATCATTAAGGTGGCTAAATAGCCCCAAAACAAAAAATCTCGGCCTGGAAAACGCAATCTTGCAAACGCATAAGCAGCCATGGCTGAAGTACCAAGGGTACCTACGGTACAGGCCACTGTGATCTTCAAGGTATTTAAAAAATACAGATGAAAAGGCACTACCTTAAATACCTCAATAAAGTTCTGGAATGACCATTGATTCGGCAATAAACCGAAAGGATTTGTAAATACCTCACTATAGGTCTTCAATGATGTGGATAGTGACCAAAGCAATGGTATGAGCATAATTAAGGCACCCAACCCTAAAATTAAATAGGCCGGGAGATTGCTCCAAATCCGGTGCGACGGTTTGCTATAAAGTTCCGGAATCGACTCGGTTATCATTTGTTTCATCTCCTGTCTAATTTTAT
This sequence comes from Bacillota bacterium, assembly GCA_003501335.1. Classification (GTDB taxonomy): domain Bacteria; phylum Bacillota; class UBA4882; order UBA8346; family UBA8346; genus UBA8346. The sequence goes on along the minus strand of DNPQ01000510.1, from coordinate 5,194 downwards.
TTTAGTAATGAACCCATCGTTTGGATAACGTTGTTTGAATAAGCGTTAAGACGAGGACAATTCCAAACAGAACATAAGCGATAGCCGAAGCGTAACCCATCCGGAAAAATTGGAACGCATGTTGATAAATAAGCATTACTAACGTGTTGGTAGCATTTCCGGGACCACCGGCCGTTAAGACAGTGGTAATATCGAATACTTGAAATGAGTTGATAATCGAAGTGATGGTAACAAAAAAAGTGCTGGGCGAAATCATCGGCACCGTTACATGCCAAAACATTTGCCATTGGTTCGTACCATCGATCCGGGCCGCTTCATAAAGATCAACGGAAACGCCCTGCAGACCGGCTAAAAAAATGAGCATATTATAGCCGACTCCCCGCCAAACTGCCACTCCAACCACACTGATCATGGCCAACTTGGTGGAAGTCAGCCAGGGATAAGGTCCAAGATGAATAAGACCAAAGAAATAGTTTAACAAACCAGTTCTGTAATCATAAATCCATTGCCAAATTAAGGCAACCGCGACTGTCGAATATATGGTTGGTAAAAAATAAGCTGCCTTTAAAAAATTGGTTCCCCGGAGCTTATTATTGATTAAAATGGCTAAAAGCAACGCCAGCAAGATATTTAGCGGAACACTCAATAGCGAAAAGTATGCCGTATTCGACAATGATTGCATTAACAAAGGATCGCTCGGCAATTTTTGATAGTTGCTCAACCCTACCGCTACTGGAGGAGTAATCATATTCCAGTCCGAAAAACTTAACAATAAAGAACCGATTACCGGAAAACCGGTAAAAATAATGAATCCTACAAAACTGGGCATTAAAAATAAATATCCGGCCACTGCCTCGCCAAATTTGGTGGTCTTTGCCTTCATCGTAACCCTCCAATCGTCCAAATGATTGTTCTGAAAAGACCGGAGGGAACGCTTAGCGCTCCCCCCGAAATTATAAATACTTGATAATTATTGTTTTTCAGTCCGCTCCATGACTTCATTAACTTTCGGAGCAATCTCCTTCATAGCTTCGGAAGCGCTCTTTTGCCCGGCGAAAACCATTTGAATTTCCGGATTCAGTAAGCCCTGTATCTCCAACCATCCGGTACGTAACGGTAAGGCATGTCCATATTTGCTAGCGCATACTTGGGTGACTTCAGCGATTTTTCGCGGTGATTTAGTCGGATCGGCAAAAATCTTCCATAATTCCGGATTATCCACCGTTGGCGGCATGCGTCTGGCTTGCATATATAAAACTTCGCCGCGCGTTCCGGGAGCACGTAAAAATTTCAAAAAAGTCCAGGCAGCTTCTGCTTTTTTAGTTGATGCGCTGATTCCCACTGTATTGGACTTAAAAATAGTGGTACTGGCGGATACGGACCCTCCGGGGAATGGTAACACTTCAAATTCAAAATCTTTAACATTTTGAAGCGAAATCAATTCAAGCGCGGAACCGATCCGCATGGCCACTTTATTATTAACCATCCAGCGATTTAAAACTTCGGCCGTAGGAAACTGCGCCGGGTCCGGAAAAACATCCTGCTTACAGAGGTCGGCCAATTGTTGAATCCGGTTAACCGCGGCCTTATTGTTTAAGGTAAATTTAGTACGGGATTTATCGAAAATATCGCCGCCTTCACCCCAAATCCACGGTAAAAGATGAAACATTTGAAAATCATCAGCAAATCCGTATTGGCGTTCGATTCCTTTACCTTTCGTCAAGGCTTTACTGATTTTTATAAAATCATTCCATTTCCAGTCATTCTGGGGAACCGCTATTCCGGCATCCTTAAACATTTTTAAGTTAATCACCATATAGTAAGGCGCCGTAGACCAAGGTAACCCATAGTACCTTCCCTTATACATACTATCAACCAAACCCGCCTGATAATATGCTTTCACGTTTATATGATCCCGCTTAACCAACTTGGTAATATCTTTAAGCGCTTTCACTCTCATAAAATCCGCAAAATAAAATGAATCGAGCCGCATCACGTCAGGAGCTTGCCCGCCGGCGATCAAGGTTAACAGTTTGGTATGATAATCATTATATCCGACTGCTATCGGCTCCACTTTTATATGAGGATAGGCTTTTTCAAATTCAGCTATAATATCACTTTCAACCCCTAACGATGCCGGATTGCCCCAGAAAGCATATTGAATCGTTGTTACATCGCTGGCTGCCGACATTACAGGCAAAACTAAAATCATCATAATGACTGCCAAAATAAAAAATAAAACCCATTTTCTATACATTTCTTCAGATCCTCCCTTTTAATTCATTTCAAAGTTCAAGAAATAGCCAAAAATCACCTCACTTTTCATTATTTTTCAATTTCAAATAATAATTTTTACATGTCCGTAACTAGATTATAACAATTGGTAATCTCAGATGAATATGAAATTCTTTTGATTATGTTGGATAATTTTTTGATGACTCCAAAATATATCATGATTCATGTTATAATTTAATTAATTCAGCTAAAGTTTAGCTGATCTTTGGAGGCGATACCTGTGACTCGTCTTTATCAAGTAATGCTGGTAGATGATGAGGCAAGTGCCCTCGATATCCTTTCCGATTACATTCACCGCGCTCAGTTGGGTTTTCATGTGGTGGCCAAAGCTCAAGGGGCAGAAGATGCTATCTTTTCTCTAAAAGTAACCAAACCCGACTTAATCATCACGGATATCCGGATGCCCGTAACGGACGGCCTTCAAATGCTTGATCTAATCCATCAAACCGGTTGGAAAGACCAGGCAGCCATTATTAGCGGCTACGATGACTTTGAGTATGCACGACAAGCTATCCGCCTGGGAGTCGTTGAATATCTTCTCAAACCGATTTTTCCAGAAGATATTCGTATGCTTCTGGAACGGACTCAATCCCGTTTCGAGGATAACCAAGCCGAAATGGATAAACTTCGTCGCGAGATTCAAACTGAATTACAAGTCAAGACCGCGGTGAATGATCATGAAGATAATATTTTGCCAACCTATATTTTACAAGCTAAGAATTACATCATGGAACACTATGAGGAACCTTTAACCTTGACTCAGGTTGCCAGGGCGGCAGCAGTAAATCCAACCTATTTGAGTGCCAGCTTTGTTAAGCATTGCGGCATCAATTTCTTAGAATATCTTACGAATTATCGAATGATTAAAGCCAAAGAACTACTGAAACAAACAAATTTACAAATTCAAGAAATTGCAATCCAGGTTGGCTATAATGATATCGCTTATTTTAACCGTGTGTTCCGGCGAGAAACCGCTCAAACCCCGGGGGCGTGTCGAGCCAACTTTCGTAAATCCGAGACCCCACCGATTCTTCCAACCTCCGGAGGAAAGTAAATGACCTTACCTCATTCTTCTTTGGGCCCGCAAATGTATAAACGGTTTTGGATTATCATTTGTGGATTGCTGCTAACCATTTCGACCGTATCCAGTATTTTGGTTTATGTCCAAGTATCGCATGAACTCACCAATCAGATGAACCAACGCTTATATTGGGAAGCTAAATTTTACCGGGAACAATTGGATCAAATCTTTCTTCGCGCTGCGCTGCGATTGGATAATTTGATAATGTCCACTTCAGCAATATCCGGTAATCGTGAGTTACTCCAAAATGAACTCCAATTAATGAACAATAGTTTACCAAGCTTAACCCGAAGTTGGCTCGCTTATCCGGATGGTATTTTGATTCCCTCCCCCAGCACCCGTCCGGATCATGTATTAAAACTGATGTGGTGGCGAGAGTTTTTGCAGGGCCATTCTCCAAAAATCTCGGGTTATCCCATGGGGCGTAGCCAAGCCATGGTGGGTAAACCGTTTCTCGATCAAACCGGCATGTCGCCTTTAGTCCCTTTATTCAGTCTGGATTTGCACAGCTTTAAAATCAGGCGTGCTGCAGGGCTAGAATTGGATATCAATCAGGCGTTGGTCGATAATAAAGGCGTTGATATCGATTGGACCAACGAGCCTGTCTCTATCTATACCGCAAGCGGATATTTACTGGCCAGTCCCTATCATTACTCTACCGGAAATTTCAAAATGCTAATGCGCAAGGACAACTCCCCTTTGATCCGTCAAATGTTGCTCCAGCCTGATAATTCGTTCGGTTTTAAACTTTATTACCGGGATCATCAAAAAATAGTCGGAATCTATCTCCATGACCCATCACTGGGAATGGTGATCGTTGTTGAAAGACCGGCGGCCGAAGTAATTAACCCAATGCGACATATTGCGGCCGGGCCATTGGTGGTGGCAATCTTAAGCCTGATTATCGCCACCTTATTCGCAGCCATGTTATATACTAGCCTGCGGCGGATAAGGGAAGCCCAACAAATGACTAGAACTGCCGAGTTTCGTGCTTTACAGGCGCATATCAATCCCCATTTTTTGTTTAATACTCTCGACCATATGGCCGGCTTTGCAGTTATGTCCGGCAATACTGCACTCGTGGAAATGATTCGCTCTTTAGCCAATATCTTCCGCTATACTACACGTAATCTAAGTGCCATTGTATCTTTACGGGAAGAGTTAAATTATTTAAACGAATACATTAAGCTGCAGCAGATCCGTTTTAGCGGCCGCTTTACTTTTCACTTAACTGTTCCCGAGGATTTACTCTCAACACAAGTTTTGAAGTTTTGTATTCAACCTTTGGTAGAAAATTGCTTTCGACATGGAGTTGAAAAAAGTCTCGACCCTATTGCGATCATTGTTACGGTTGTGCCCATTCAAGAAAATATCATCGAAATCCAAGTTTCAGATGATGGACCCGGAATCACCGATAAACGGCTGGCCGAAGTACGGGCAAGCCTTCAGGGAGAACACTTAGATTTAGAGAATCGGTGTGACAGCGTAGGTATTGCCAATATTCACTACCGTATTCGCTATACCTATGGTTCCAGCTACGGCATTATTTTAGAACCCCTAAACCCGGGCCTTGTGGTTCGTTTACGCATTCCAAGGCGCACCTTTTAGCCCCCACAAATTGTGGGTTAGGTCAATAGGTTACTGGACTTATCTTCACTATCGTGTAAACGGTCATGGCGCCCGTCATCATGGCGATGACGATGTTGATGCTCCATTTTCAAATGGATATGTTGGTGAATTATGTTGGTGAATGAGGTTTTCATGCGAAACTAAAATAACTCCCGTTATCATCAGCGTAAAAAACCATTAAAATTAAAT
>DNPQ01000347.1:7221-19803 GCA_003501335.1 Bacillota bacterium | reverse complement strand
ATTGATAAGCATGAAGCCATGAAAATAAAAAATGATTATTAGGATCAGCCAAGGCTTTCTTTTCGATTAAAAGGCCTTGGAATTTTCGGGAGTCTAAATTAGCGGCTAAACTATCGACATTGGTAACTTTTTTTACAAAATAATTCACATAAATCATGAAAAAAACAACTATTACCATAAACAGGCCGCATGCCAAATAAAGAGGACCGAATTTAGGCTGTTTCATTGCAGATAATGTACCTCCAAATCAGTAATAATTTTGTTTGGCGTTGACCAAAGCTCCCCGCCAATTTTGGTAATTGAGACATTAGTAATCAGCTCTTCTTCCAATGCAACCAATTGGATGGTTTCAAAGGAATCCAACAGCCTTAATTCAATATCTGGAGCATTAATGATTTCGTTCAAGTCACAAATATGCGCTAAAATATCCAAAACATTTTACCTTATCACATTATCATAAGTAAACAATTCCCATAACAAGAAAAGAATAATATTCATTTTTTATTTTAACGTTTTTTGATTTTTTAAGTTTCAACCGATGGGTAATCTCTTATTGTACGTTCTTTTAAACTCCAAACTCTTGGCCCCGAAGTTAATTAATAATCCCACTTCAATATGATAAGCTTCAAGATAATTTCGTGCTTGCATAATGGACATCTTCCAATTGGCTCACTGCTTTTAGTTCGACCATCTCGCAATCTTCCACATTAAAGCCTAATCATTTCCAGAGGAAGGGCAGGAACGTGCCCAGGCAGTAATCCACTCATTTGAAGCCCTAATTAATGGCGAAAATCTCGATAACGGCAATAATGATTTCAATACGATGATTCAGTCCGACCTCGTTGAATTAAAAAATAATCTGCCGGACTTGGAAGATTTTACAATATATAAAATCGCTGCTTTAAATGATATCACCACTCATTCCAACAAAGTCAGTGAATTAATGGATGAGATTGCAGCAGCCAGCCAGGAGCACGTTCAAGGAGTGGAGCAGATCAGTAAGGCTGTGAACCAGATGGAGACGGTTACGCAACAAAACGCCGCCAGTGCCGAAGAAAGCGCATCGGCAGCCGAAGAATTAAATGCCCAGGCTGACAGTTTGCGTAAAATAGTCCAAGAGCTTTCGGAACTAACAACCGGAACAGCAAATGTTTTTACAGATAATCTGATGGGTTTACGTCATCAAATCGGACAAGTCAACCATAACGATAAAACCCGTCAAGATCATACTTGTATGGGTAAGGAACAACAAAGCCATTTATTATCAAACAAAACCGATAAAAAACCATTCCACAACCATCTTGAATCTGCCCAATAAAAGATATCGCTATATGCTGCATCATCCGACCTGCCCCTCCCTTTCACGTTCATAATGTGCCGCCAGTCAAAGGGAGGGGCATTGCAGCCAATTGACTCATGCCGATCGAGTCGCTGATGGGGTGAGTCGATTTTACTGCTTCGACTCTCCCATCCAAAACCGGTATTCTCTTAAGGAGCCATCCGTTTTAACTCGCGGCATATCAATTCCAGGATATGTAAACGTAGCCTGATGACATTACGGCCTGCCCCTACCCTACCCATTTTTAAAAGATAGATTTCCCAAGTTCAAACCCATCAATGAGTATTGAGGAGTTTTCAATGTCATTTGGGTTTTCGAAGCCTTGAGCAGAAATCATTCCCAGGTTTTGAAAACCAAGATAATCGCATAATTGTCGATACGCATTCCTCATACAGTCTGAAACAAATGCCTCTTTTTTTGCGGCAACCGATAATAAAATTGCGCTTTGTATTTTTCTTCCGATGGCACTTTCGGCGTAAGTCCGGTCAATAACCGCCTTGAGCTGCGCACTGAAACCCAAGTAATAGACTGGAGAACAAAGCACAAGAATGTCATTATTTTGCAATGCAATAATGATTTCCTGCATGTCATCCCGGATAGCGCATTCGCCATGATGTTCCTGACAGTAGTTGCAGTTGCGGCATGGAGCGATTTTCTTATCGGCTAATGTCATTTTCGTAATTCCGTTATGGAAAGCCGCACCTTTGATAAAAGCATCCGCAAGCTTTTCAGAATTTCCATGTCGCCGTCCGCTTCCGCAAAGAATTAATATTTTTTTCATGGGAACATCTCCTTCACATTGTTGTTGGATGAATTCCATGTTATCATGGCAATGTATATTTGTAAAATTGATATGTTTGAAGAAGTACATCAAAATTATTGATGAGGAATCATGGAAAATAGGAATCTTTTTACGTTTAAAAGAGTATGTGAATTGAACAGCATTACAAAAGCCGCAGACCAGCTCGGTTATGCGCAGTCAACCGTTACCACTCAGATTAAGCTGTTGGAAACTGAACTTGGCGTTAAATTGTTTGAACGGTTTGGCAATACGATTCGGATTACGGATGCGGGTAAAAAATTACTAGAGTTTAGCAATGAAATATTTCGAATTACCGACCGGTTTTTGGATAGTATACATGAAGGAAAGGAAACATCCGGTTCATTAAGGATTGCAGCGGTTGATTCGATCTGTATGACGGTTTTGCCGGATATTTTAAACCGGTTTATTCAAAAGTATCCTAACGTTACTATTAAAATCGTACCGGGCGTTGCTGATGAGTTAAAGCATTATCTCGTAAGTGGACAAGCTGACATTGCATTGGTGTTGGATTTTAATAAATCAATCGCGGATGAATTGGATTTATTACTGGAGAAAACCGTGGAAGTAGGCTTTTACATAGCAGCCGACTCGCCTCTGGAATCTACCGGTATATCCCTGGAGGATTTAAAGAAACTCAAATTCATATTGACGGAACCCAATTGTCAATATCGGAGAAGGTTCGAAGCATTTTTTGAAAAAGTTGGAATAAAACCGGACATATTAATGGAGAGCGCTTCCACGGAGGCGATTATTAAGCTCGTAGCCAACGGACTTGGAATAACCTATCTGCCCGGACTGGTCGCAAATAAAGATCAACGGATAAAACGACTCCATTTGAAGGATCAGGAAAGTGACATCCTGTTTCTACAGTTACTGATGCATAAGAATAAATGGAAAAGTACGATCATCCATGAATTTATCAGAATATGCGAGGTTCATTTGGAGTAGTACTATGTCAGTTTTTCAGTTGGTCATGATAAAATGGGGTGAGTCGGGTTCTTTAGTTTCGACTTACCCCTCCAGTTACCGCCGGCGGAACCTTCCTCCGCTGGTCAATGTTGTCAACTTAAGATGCCAATTATTTACAAACTTGATTCAAATGTTTGCTCGCCAAGGGTTTCAACCCTATTCATTACCAACATCTTAGAACCAAGAAGGGTTGGACTTAAAATTTTGCAATGTTCGAGCCATTGTGTAGAGTTCGCGAAAACCACGCCATAAAACTTTAACACCAGGATCACCATCGTTTTTACGGGCTAATTCGTGATTCGTCTGCCTGATTCATTAAGCCGCCATAAGCGCGGTTAAATCCTTCTCTAAAAGTTCTTTATTTACCGGTCTGCCGATATAGGTTTTTAAGCGTTTTTGAACCACCGCTTTATTGATCTCAGAAGCGCCGGAAATCTTTATACCATTATTTAATCTTTCCCATCAGCTAAATCCAGTTTTGCCTCCGCCGTTAAGTACAATGCAATGCCCCTGTAATAGCCACTTAACGCTTGATCGGATGCCAGTTGTGAATCCATGATATCCATGGTGGTGGCCATGCCCTCTTCAAAACGCGCTTGAGTTAATTCCAATGATTCTTTGGCCATATCAATATTAGACTGGTTGGCATGGATGACTTCCAAACTTTCTTGGATACTTTGCACGGACTGCTCGACATCTAATCGGATCTGGTCTCGCAGCCCTGATTCCTTAATCGAACTTAAGTCCACATTTTCTTTGGCCCCGGTTACTTTCGCCGAAGTAGCAAAACCATCGAAGATATTCCCGGTTATGTTCAATGTAAGAGTCCAATATTTATCGTCATTCCAACTACTCGTAGAATAATCCAGGCTCTGCTCTTGATATTGTCCGATTAAAACAACTTTTGGTTTATAACCGGCTTCCGCCAATTTCATTTGTAACTGGCTCATTTTCTCTGCTTGCTTGATCTGGCGCATCTCCGGACGGTTTTGATAAGCCGCCTCTAAAACTTGTTCCATTCCGACATTAAACTGTTCAGGAAGACGTATTTTATTTGAGTCATACTCCACTGTAAAAAGCCGTTCTTTAGGAAGTCCTAATAATATTGCCAAATTTAAGGTAGCAAACTTAAGGCTATTTTGCGCCGTAATCACTTGCGGCTTTAAAGAATCCCGCTGTACTTTAGCCCGCAGCAATTCAAATCTAGAAACCGTTCCCACTTGAAAATAATTGTCTACTTGGGCCACATGATGTTCCAAGTTATCATAGGAAGATTGGGCCACTTTGAGTAGTCGTTCGGCCAGCCAAACCTGATAAAAGGCCTGCTTTACTTGAAAGGTCAATTGCTGTTTGGCTTTGCGTTCATTCTCCAAGGCCATGTTCAATTGGTCTTTGGTGAGTTTCACTCCGTTGATTAACTTTCCTCCCAGGTAAAGAGGCTCGGTAAGGGAAACAGCCGCTCCCGAACCCTCCGTGGAAATTCTATATGGGTCTACGATATACGGGTAAATTGGTTCTTCGGCTTTCATGGCAAGGATTGAATAATCCAATTTAGGCCAAAAACCGCCTTCCACTTCTTTAACCGCAGCTTTGGCAATTTCTACACTTTTGGCGGCGGCTTTAATCTGCTGGCTATTCTCGGCAGCTAGTTCTAAACATTTATCCAAGGATAATGTTTCCAGTTGAACCGTAAATGGCAAACTTGGATTGGCAATTACCATTTGAGGTATGATAATTAATGTGAATATACAAAGCGTAATAATTAATTTTCGTAACATTGTAAAACCTCCAATATCTGTTCACCAGGTTTCCATTGTTTGTTAACGGATAGATACCCCAGCGCCAAAGCGGGCTTTAACATAAGCTAAAATAATATCTAAAGTTCGTTCAAGCCCAATACTACCGGAATCAACGGCAAGATGGTAGTAGCGCGAGTTGGCCCAATCTCTTCCGGTCATCGCGTTTAGATAATGGGAACGTTCTTTATCGATTTTTTCAATTAACTTTTTTGCCTCGCCGGCTGATACTTGATAAAGTTCCTGCACACGCTGGTTACGAAAGGCAAGATCGGCATGTAAAAACACGCTCACATGCCGTGGATATTGGCGGAAAATATAAGATGAACCTCGACCTACGATTACTGCCGAGTTTTCTAGTACTATCCTGGTAATAACGTCTGATTCGGCTTTGTAAAACTCCTCATCTGTCAGAGAAACGGGCAAAGGAGGACTATAACCATCAAGATTGGGTAACGAGTTTGCGCATCGTTGCAAAACAGATTGCCAAAAAGAAGTCCTGGTTTCATCCCGATATTCTAAATCCTCTTCCATAACTTTTAGTTGTTGAACCGCCTTGCTTACGATTTGACGATCCACGTAGAGCATATCCAGCCGACTCGCCAACTGTTGGCCGACATAAGCGCCGCCACTCCCCAGTTCCCGGCTAATAGTAATCACAATATTTGAAGTATTTGTCATGGGTACCCTCCTTAGTTTTCATCCTGAATTAAATAATCATCATCCAATTTGGAGACATTTTAGAAACCGTTAGACCTTTTTCTTTGAATCTTTAATAAAAAGTGCAGGTATGACTCCCAAGGCGCACAATACTGCTACCACCAGAAAGACATCTTGATACGTAGCGATTGCCGCTTGCTTGGTGATTAAGCTTTGCAACATTGTCAACGCCGCTTTTCCAGCATCAGACTTTGAATAACCCTGTTTAATAAACAGGCTTTGAAACATTTTCAAACCATGAAGGGCAGGATTCGAATAAATAGTGATGTTATTTTTAAAGACCACGCTATGAAAAGTCAGCCTGCTGTCAAGCAAGGTTCCCATTAAAGCTACACCCACGGCGCCGCCAATGTTTTTAAAAAGATTGAAAACGCCCGATCCGACACCCAGCTTATCTTTTGGTAATACACCCATCACTCCGTTGGATAGTGGCGACATGGTAAATGCCAAGCCTACGCCCATGACAATTAAGCCCCAAGCCATCGTGGGATAAGAAGTTCGATCATTTAAGAAGTGAAATGAGAATAATGCAACGCCCATAACGGCCATTCCAATGGATGCCAAAATTCTGGACCCTAGTTTATCGGCCATCCGCCCTCCCAAAGGCGCAAAAAGCACCATTGCCATCGGTAACGGCAGCAAACAGACACCCGCTTTAATGGCAGGAAACCTTTGGATGTTCCGCATATAAAATGGCATCAAAAAAGAAGCGCCATACATTCCAATATAAGATAAAAAACCAACAGTATTGGAAATTGTAAAAGTAAAGTTCTTAAATAGCTGGAGATCGATCATCGGCATTGCCACCAAACTTTCGACAAACACAAAAGCTAACAGGGACAATGCTGAACCGGTAAATAATCCTACAATATATGCGGAAGCCCAACCGTTCTTGTTCCCTTGATTTAGCGCGATCAATAAGCAACTAAAACAGACTACCAGCAGTATGCCTCCTAAATAGTCAACCTGGGAAGAAGCATTTTCCTCTTTCGACTCCGGGAGTATTTTAAGCCCTAAAAACAATCCAATAATAGCGATGGGTAAAATAGAATAAAAAATCAGATGCCAGTTCATATACTCCACAATATAGCCGCCGATTGTTGGACCCAGAGCGCTTCCTGCAGCAGATAAAGCGCCCCACAATCCCAAAGCTTGACCCCGTTTATTGGCAGGAAAGGCGTCAGAAGTCAATGCCATCGAATTTGGATACAATAAACCGGCGCCCATCCCTTGAAAGACCCGGAAAAGGATCAATGTTGCTTTGCTCCAAGCAAGCCCGACAAATAAGGTCGCCACCGTGAATATTCCTAATCCCAAGAGGTACATTCGTTTTCTACCAAATAAGTCGCCCAGCCTTCCGGTGATAGGTAAAGTTGAACCGTACGGCAACATATAAGCGAGTGTTACCCAAACAACGGAATCCATGGTGAATCCAAAATTTTGCATAATATTGATCAACGCAATATTGACACAACTACTTACATATCCTGCCAGCATCGTTCCTAAAACGACAGTAAACAGTATTGTATAATTCCCAGTTTGTTCCTGCTGTTCCATAACTACTACCTCTTTCACTAACGAACCTGAATCCGGATTTCCGACGACATACCTGGTTTCAAAACACTGTAATTACTTGCTAAAATTCGAACTTTGATCGGTATCTTCTGAGTAAGTTTCGTATAACTCCCGGAAGTTGTCTCCGAAGGAATCAGCGCAAATTGCGATGCGGTTGCTGAGCCAATTTCGCTCACACTTCCTTGGAATTTTCTCCCGGGATAAGTATCGACTGTAAAAAATACCTTTTGGCCTATTTTAACTTTGCCAACCTCGTCTTCGTCTATGTTGGCGGAAACCCAAATATCCTGAAGATCGGTAATACTCAACAAATTTTGACCGACGCTTACACTTTCGCCAAGGTTAACTGAACGTACTGCCACGATACCCCTAATCGGAGCCATAATGATGGTATTATCCAACTGGAGTTGCGCGGCTTTGAGAGCTGCGGCAGCCTGTTCAACTTGAGCTTTCGCAGCTTGGATATCCTCCGAGCGCGGTCCTACTGTAGCCAAGTCAAAAGATTGACTGGCAGCCACATATTGGGACTGGGCGACATCCAATGCTGTTTTAGCACTATCATATTGTTGGGCCGATACTAATCCTTTTTGATAAAGCCGATTTATTCGTTCAAAATTCATTTTGGTATTTTCCAGACTGGCCTTCGCTTGATTCATGGATGCTTTAGACTGCTCGATCTGTTGAGGCCGATTGCCGGCAATCATCCCTGCCAGTTTAGCCTGGGCTAATGCCAGATTGGCTTTAGCTTGGTCCGCTTGGGCTTGCAATTCGTTACGTTCCAGTTTGATTAAGACCTGCCCAGCCTGGACTTTATCGCCTTCGTCCGTCATTATTTGACTAACCCGGGCTGAAGCACGAGAACTGATTGTCACAATAGTTCCCTTCACCCGGGCATCTTCGGTAGCGATCACACCCGCTGCTTGGATCCACCAATATATACCGCCACCGAGTACCAAAACCAAGATGGCGCCAAATACCAGTATCATTTTCTTTTTTTTGGCTGCTTGCTCTTCATTCATTGACTAATTCCCCCTAGTTATTTGGACAAAATGAAAACTTCTATTGTTAATCAAACAAATCCCGACGTAAAATTTGCACTTGCTTTTCAAGCTCATCCAATTTCTCTCGGGCTTTTTCAAGTAATGTGGAAATATAGACACAACCTGCATCAGTTATCGTATATATCCTTTTATTACGGGTATCGGGATTATCCCAGATACCAACGATATAACCATCTTTCTCCAAATCCCGTAATAAAGGATATAACGAATTCGGATTGGAATTAATTGTGCCAGCAGTGCGGCTACTGATTTCATCAGCAATTTTATTACCATAAGTTGGCCCTTTTCTAAGAATGGCAAATACATATACAGTAAGAAATAGGTAATGCCAAGTGTAGTTATTCTTTTCAGACATCGGGGACTTCTCCTTTAATTAATTAAAGTTAATCTTATTATATTTAATAAGATTAACTTTAACACAAAATGGTTCCGTATTCCAGTTTAAATATGTTAAAAGTAAGTTTAGAAAAAATAGGAAAGATAACTTCGGATACGAAAGTGTGGGACAATCATACTCAAGTGATTGGTAAAGGTGAATGCGCCAGGCGGGAAAAAGAAAGAGAAATACAAGCAGAGAAAATTATGCGGCAGCGGAAAATTTATTTTGCCTAAAAGGGTACAACGGCGCTTCCATGGATTAAATTGCTAAAGAAGCACAGTTTATCTATATTTTAGCCCCCATTTCGCCGCTACCGCCGGCGACACAAATAGTCATGAAAAAATAGTGCGCGGTTTTCACCACTTTGTGAGAATTATCTTGAGAATAATCGCTATCGCAAGGATGATACTCACCGCCATATACCACATGTTTATTACCGGTAAGTGTTCAATCCAAGTGACCTGTACAAAATTGATATGCCGCAAGAAATGCTGGAAAAGCAAAAGGTTCTTGTATCTTCGCTTGCCTTCCGTCATTTTTCCGCATTGTAACGCCTGATTCGGGCATAAATTCAGGCATGAGAGACACATCTCACAGTGATGCTTCCATTTCGGTTTTCCGTTTCGCATCTCTATGTTGTGGGCAGGGCAGACCCGACTGCACAATCCGCAGCCAGTGCACCTTTGATCGGTCCGGAATAAATGATCCATTTGCTTAAAAAACGGCGAAACAACGCGATAAACGATACCGGTTCTCAGGATCCTGTGGGATAAGGAGCCCGTTTCTACCTTGCGGAACTCACAGGATTTGACTGCCAAAACGATCTCGCTGACTTTTGCCTTCATTGAATCGAAGAGCCTTTTCTGTTTCTCTTCGCTGGTTTCAAAGAGCAAAATCATATTAGTAGGCATCACAAAGAAGATTTCATTCTCCATTTTTTAACTTTTAATATTTTTTTTATGTAATATTTGGTTATATGCAGAATTGAAAAGTGCGTTCCCCTGACCTGAAAACGCACTTTTGCTATATTCATTATCTTAATAAAACAACCTGCCCCATCATGCCATGGTTGGTGAGGAGCCTAACTTACGTACACCTCCATATGCTGATGCAGAATGAGCGCATCATCATGGAGGTTTAAAAATGTTAGCAAAAATAATTGCCCCTGCGCAACGAGAAAGACTTAAAAATTAATGCCATCTGAAATGTGCTCAGTTAAAGCGAGGAAAAAATTTACAAATTGTGTCAGCCTCAATCATCCGTTTTTCATCTGCATTAAAGCCTTCATAACCGTTTATATCAGCAAGGCTCTCAGCTACTCCCTTCTCAGGGCGCATCGGATAATCCGAACCAAAAAGAATACGCGACGAACCCACTAGCTTATTCAATGCCATAAACGTAATAGGGGAAGTTGAAAGTGCCAGTTCGTAGTATATCGTGTTCAGAGAGGACATTACTTCCTCTGGAGACTGGGTTATTCCACCCCATTCCTTGGCTATACTCAGTCGATACGAAAGGTAGGGAATTGTTCCCCCTGCATGAGCAGCAATCCAACGGATATTTGGATACCGTTGCAGTTTTCCTTTATAGATTAGATCCATAAATACTCGGGTTGTTTCAAATGGGAATTCATAGACAGATATATGGCGCCCGAATAAGGGTAAATTATCGCCTGCAGGCTCACCAGGATGTACAAATACCACCGCTGACCTCCTATTCAATTCAGCTAGAATTTCATCCATACTATCGTCACTTATATACACTCCACCTTGATTACTAACAAGAGCTATTCCATCCACTTTTAAAGTATCATACGCATACGAGATTTCATCTAAGGCCTGATCTGGGTCTGAATAAGGAATACTCGCTAAAGCTCCATATTCTTTGGGAAATTTGGCACTTACCTCTGCTAAGTAAGAATTGAATCTGCGGACCGTTTCAGGATTCTCACCGCCATTGGGAAAAGAAAGTAGAGCTCCGGTGATTCCTAACCGGTCCATTGCTGCTCGATCAATCTCAACACTCCACTTCGGCGTAGGTATATTACCGGCTTCCATTTGGGGAAGAATTATATGATGATGAACATCTATTATTTTTGCTGTTTTTGACATAATTGATATCTCCTTCTTATTTTTAGTATCTTATCCATTTTCTTTTTTATAATCACCTCCTTTGTGGGATAATCAAAAAGTCCATTGTGATAAAAATGAACAACCTGTTGATTATTTAGCACATTGTTATTATAGTATAGGTAACTAAAATGTTCACTAATCAATAATTTAACTTGTGTTTGGTAATAAACATAATAACTAAAAATGTACATTTATGATACTTTCTGAAAGGACATTTCTATATATATGGAAAAACAGAGCACCGATAGAAGAAAAAGAAAAACAAAAAAATTGTTGCGGGATACTCTTGGTGAATTAATGAGCGAAAAGCCTTTGAAAAATATTACCATTACGGATTTAACTGAAAGAGCCGATCTAAATCGTGGCACTTTTTATTTACACTACCGTGACATATTTGACTTACTAGAACAAAACGAAATCGAAATGCTTCAGGAAATCAGCGCAATTTTTAAAAAAATCGATCCTTCTGTATTTACTGAATATTATTCCAAAAATAAACCATATCCTCCCCTGGTTGAAATATTTGACTGGTTCAAAAATAATTTGGATTTTGGTAAAGCCTTACTTGGACCTCATGGAGATATTTCATTTTTAGATAAAATGAAACTCACAATGAAGGACGAAATTTATTCAAAACATCGTGGAATTAATAAAAACAGCAATAATGCGATATACAATGAATATCTTTACGACTATATTATTTTTGGCTTTTTGGGAATTATTAAACAGTGGGTACATAGTAATGCGGCAATTCCACCAAAGGAAATGGCAGTAATGTTTGTAAAAATTGCATTAAACGGGCCTTTCAAATAAATGAAGCGGACCTTCAATGAAACCAAATGTCCATATTATTTCATCATATTTTAGCCTCGCTTTGTATCGCAAACAATAATAATTAGTTTTAATTCATTAATTTCTTCGAAACCAGTCACTATCCAAATCCAAAAGTTTTAATGAATAACCAAAGTCTTATAATAACTTCATATCCTTATCCGCCATTTTTTATACCTCCCCATTTCATTTAAAATAAAATAGAACCCCATCTCTCTTAGGGGCGAGGTTCTTTTCCCGTGTTACCACTTCTATTTGGCTTAAATTAAACATTTAACATTCCTTAATTGGTACATTTATCTCCAATAGCAACGATAACGCTTGATTTAAGCTCTATTTAGATATTTTCATCGATCCAGGAGAGGATGCGCTCATTGGCAAGCAACTTGGCTCCGCACTGGCCATGCTCGCCCGCGCCTTCCTCCGCAGTAAACAACATAAAGCTTTTCTCACAGGTCAGCGCGTCGTAAAGCGGCTTTGCCTGACCGGACATCATCTTGTCCTCCTCGGAATCCACGATGAGCGTGGGGCATTGGATTTTTTCAGCGACCCCTTCCATGCTAAAGTCTTGTAACTTCACCAGAAATTGAGCGGGGGTGTCGACTCCAAAGACGAACATGCCGTGCTCACAGCCCCATTTAAGTGTGGGATTGTTTTTTGCCATTTTGGCAAAGTTTTGATTGACTTGGTCCGGGTCGGTACTGGCCAGGTCAAAAAAACGGCTATCGGGCAATAGATTTTTAAGTGCGTCTGCAAAGCTGTATACGCCGCCGTTTGCGACGCAGGCGGCCAGGCGATGCTCATAGGCAGCTGCTCGGGGCGCCAGATATCCGCCCAGGCTTACACCCATCAAAACGATTTTGTCCGGGTCGACACCATCCAGGGAGCGGACAAAATCCACGGCGGGTGTCACCACCGCCTCATAGTCGTACCGGAAGTACAGGTGCTGCCGGTGTA
>DNPQ01000347.1:0-7062 GCA_003501335.1 Bacillota bacterium | reverse complement strand
TCAAAACGATTTTGTCCGGGTCGACACCATCCAGGGAGCGGACAAAATCCACGGCGGGTGTCACCACCGCCTCATAGTCGTACCGGAAGTACAGGTGCTGCCGGTGTAAGGCTTCGCCCTGCCCCGGCCCCTCAAATACCAGGCAGTTCATACCGTGTTCCAGAGCGGCCATGGCCATTCCGTAGAGTTCTTCTTTGGTACCGTCAAAACCGGTCATTAAAATCAGCACCGGCCTGGGTTTCAATGTGTTTTGGCACTTGTAATAATGCCCGGGCAGGGTTGTTCCTTCATAGGGAATTTTGATCGCTGTAATGACCGGGTCGTTCAGTTCCATCACTTTGGCAAAACAGGCGAAGCTTGCTTCGGTCAACTCGGCGATCCGGGGGTCATTTTGGTTTCCATGCAGATAAAATTCGGCTGAACGGTAATAATTATAGGCCCGCAGATACGCTTTTTTGGCGCTGACCCGATGCCCCTTTTTAAAATAATCCTCCGCAACCGCGTGGAGCCTTTTGGCCGTCCCGGTCCACTCCCTGCACCAGCCATCGTCATCGCCTTCCGTTATTTTCTCTGCAGTGGTGAGGACCTCCCCGATATCCGCCATACCGTATGCCGTTTCACTAAGCAACCGCAAAGTCTCGAAAGCATACGAATCGTTTTTGAATATTACATTCTTCATCAATGATCTTCCTTTCATTCTTTTCTCTTATGTGGATTCAAAATTCCTACAACATGTTGTATAATCATAGTATAGATTTCAAGCTGCCTGCCATCAACCGTCAATCATGGCGGGAGTGTCGGATTTTTGAAAAAAGAAAGGGATAGCACCCGATGAAGCATAATCCGGATATTACCGCGCAAACAAGGAAAAACCTGATGGACGCATTTTGGGACCTGTACAGCAAAGAAGGGATTGCGAAAACATCAGTGCGGGAGATCGTCGGCAAAGCGGGGTACAACCGAAGCACATTTTATGAATACTTTACCGATGTCTACGATATGCTGGAGCAAATAGAAGCTTCCCTTTTACCGGATATCGAAAAGCACCGACCTATCATCCAAGACGTCATCATGGGAACAGGCGCTCATCAGCCGCTCAAACATCTTGCCGAGGTGTACAGCAAAAACAAAAAGTACTTTGTGGTCCTATTGGGGAAAAACGGCGATCCCGCTTTCCAAGAAAAGATTAAAAACGTATACAAAGAATTGGTACGGCCGCACCTTCATCCATTAGTAGCGGATGCCTTTACCTTGGAATGCACGTTGGAGTATATGATATCCGCTTTCCTCGGGGTGATGACCTATTGCTTTACGCGGGAAGAAAACCCGGATATCGAAAAGATGGTACAGCTTCTGGGGAGCCTGATCAATGACGGCTTGCAGAAAAATTTTAATGGGAACGTTTCAATGGAATAACGGAGGATTTGGCAAGGCCATTGGAAATGGGAACTGAAAAAAGAAAAACACCGGGGAAGATGATTTCCCGGTACTTTTTTTATCTTTATTACTCGATTGGCAATAACCTCTACCCACACTTTTTAATATCTTTCATTCATTTTTTGATCCCCTCTATACCCTCCTGCGCCTCGTAAATTTTTTTTAGGCCGTCCTATCTTCTCCTGAGGATAACTTCAATTTTGATGCTCCAAACCCACAGCTTCGGCCTTTAAAGCTATCAACCGTCATTTACCAGGCATATTGTTTACAAAAAAATTTTTAGTTTCGACTCACCCCTCCAGTTATTTAGGTGCCGGTAGTTACCTGATTGCTGCTCCCCTCCCTTTGACTGCAAGTCTCAAATTTTCGTGAAAGGGAGGGGAAGATCGTTTTTACCAAGACTTTTGCCGCAAAAAACCACAAACAATGATCTTGAGTCTACACGATCAAAAATATCGCATACTATGTTCTTTTCCGCAGTGAAGTAATTGTTTCTCCACCTATTCCCCAGTTATCCGTATCCAGCTCCTCAATCACAACCACTGTTGTTTTAGGATTTTTTCCGAGTACATCTACCAGAAGTTGAGTTGCTCCCTGAATCAATAGAGCTTTTTGTTCAGGAGTAGCTCCTTCTTTGGTGATCTTAATGTTTACAAAGGGCATTCGACATCACCCCGCCTTTCCTAGTAATTTTTCAATGTCACTAGTGCTAACAAAGCAAATACAAATCAAATTTTGCTAAGTCAAAACTGCCTTTTCAACCACAGAATATATTTCAGAATCAATTCATTCCCTGTTTTCTTCAATACCAGATCACCTCAGGATCAATCGACTGGATATCCGGAGAGCCCGTGAGACTCATGACGCGCCGTAACTCTTCATTGGTACCGCTAAGGATGTTACGTACACCATCCATCCCTTCGGCCGCCAATCCCGCCATGACTGTTCTTCCAACTAAAACACCATTAGCTCCCAGAGCCAGAGCTTTGAAAACATCAGTTCCTCTGATAATTCCCGTATCAATAAAAACAGGTATTTTCTTATCGATCACTTTTGCAATCCGTGGCAGAATTTTTAATGGTGGTACTGCATAATCAATCACCGCGCCTCCATGATGAGAAACGACAATCGCGGCTGCGCCTGCTTCCAATGATTTTCTGGCATCTTGTTCACTTAAAACACCCTTAAAAATAAATGGTAATTGCGTTGCCTTCACAAAGCTCTTCAATTGCTCCAGTGTTTTAGGTCCCATCAATTCGGGACGGACCAAACTATCCCCGATTTCTCCGCCAAAAAAGAAGTCAATATCCATCCCAACCGCGAAGGCACCATTTTTTTCAGCCTGATTTATTTTTTCATATATCAGGTTGATATCCTGATACGGCTTAATGATTTTAACAGTTTTCGCCCCTGTTGCGATGATCGCCTTTAATTCCGCTTCGTCACCGATTCCTACCCACATGGCTGCACCGGCTGCCGCTGCCCCTTTGGCAACTTCCACCATTCCGCCCGGATGAATGCCCCCCAGCCCCGATAATGCTGCTACCATCACTGGAGTCGCAAATGTTTCTCCAAAAAGTTTAAATTCCGTCGAAGCCGCCACAGAATCAATGACCCGGGTTTCAATCATTAAGGAATCAATATATTCCCGATTTAGTTTGAGCGCGGTGCCGGTCTCAGCACCACTTTTCCCGCCTATTCCTTTTTCAGCCAGCTTGTGGTTACCATTCTCCAATAATTTACCAATCATCTGACTACCTCCGTTTTTTTATGATTCAATCTATCTTTAGCGGTTCTTCAACATCGACCCCAATATTTTGCCAATTCGTGCGGCGTGGAAAAGCGACTGCGGTTGCTCCTTGAAATGGGGAGGAAGATGTTCGGCCTTAATTTCATCCAGAAAACCATGCTTTCGAACGACATTTCCGACGCCGCAGTTTTGGCCGTAACCACAGGTGTAACACTGAGAATATCCTTGTACCTGCAAAGCTTCCACGATCGCCATTTTATTGCGCAACATAAAATCTTCGATCTCCGGCTTTACAAAATTATTACCCTCATAGTCCGTGCTGACAATTACTCCAAGCTTGCCGGCCAGATTAAAAAGCTCCCTGTGCCGAAAACTAAATGTTCTCTCCCAGCATGCATGTCCCAATGCATTCATTCTGCCGAAATAATTGGGCGCCCCGAAAACAATCGCATCTGCTTTCAGCATCTTCTCCCCGATGGTGTTCCAATCGTCTTTTACCTTACAGGTATTATCAGAAGCACAGAGCGTACAACCGATACAACCGCCAATCCGTTTTCCGGCAAGTGTTATATACTCAGATTCCAACCCTGCGGCCTCCAAGATCCCTTTGACAGCTTCACTTGTTACTCCATCTTTCCTTCCACTGGCGCTGATCCCTAAAATCATCTCCATACCCCTTTCAGAATTACTTCACGCTCACATATTCATTACCTGCGATATAAAATCCCCAAGGATAATCTTTAGCTTCTTCAGCACGATCAACCCCTATACGCTTAGCTGATATTGTATTAAATGCTTCATTTCCGCCTTCCTCAACATAGATTTGATTACTGCACAAATCCACTCCATTAAAGCTCTTATCGATCCATAATGCCCCGCATAATTTCCCCGGTCCATTGGTTAAACCTCGGATCTGGCTTTTAGTTAACTGCTCATAGATCTTGCCAAATCGATTTCGGGCCATTCCATCAAGTCCTTCCATCGCCAAGGCGAATGATCGATATTGGCTGCGGCCCAGGCAATAGCACATGGATATTGCATAACCGCTGGCCTGACGCCCAAATATACGGTTTAGACAACTCACAAAACATGCTTGATAAGGCAAAAATCGATTATCCCGACATCGGATGGCTGTTGATGGATTCATCAGACAACCTCTCTTCCCTTGGAAAATTTGATATCGTATTTTCCAATGCGGCTTTACAATGGATGCCCGAGCATGAATCCCTAATCCCTAGGCTATTTAGCCTGCTTGCAAACGGCGGCGTTTTAGCAGTCCAAGTGCCATATACAAAACATTTGCCCATTTATTCGGAAATCATAAAAATGATCCAACCGCCAAAATGGTCTGCATACTTTGAAAAACCGCCTGCCTATCCACGGCATTTCGCTTTGAACCATTATTATGACATTCTCTGCGATGTAACAAAAGACATCTGTCTATGGCAGACCGATTATATTCATATCATGACTTCCCACAGTGACATGGTTGAATGGTATAAAGGAACAGGACTGCGCCCGTTTTTGGATATATTGCCGGATGATCATCTAAAACAGGAATTCAGTTTGGAATATCTTCATCATTTATCAAAGGCCTATCCAATTGAAAAAGATGGAAAAGTATTACTGCCATTTACTAGAATTTTCTTTTTAGCCTATAACAAGTTATAAGCCGAATAATATCTGAGGCTTTATTTTTATCCCATTAAAAACGCTTCCCCATCCTAGCCGGCAAACGTTTGAGAATTAGCTGTTACTGAGCGTTTTAACTGAATTCATATTTGTTTTGTTTCTTATGTACATTTAGTGACTTTTCAACTGCTTCTTTGAATCTCCCGACCCATAGCTGCCACACGTTGATATATAACGTACCGTCGGCCCTAAGCTCTAGGTTGGCCAGGGAGGCCCAACCTCTTTCAAAGGTTTTATTTCTTTTCGATTCGTTTTTCATAACAATAAAACGGAAATTCCCTACTTGGGTAAAAAAATTGCCCGACTTTTTTATAGCCTCGATTTTCATAAAGATTAACAGCTCTATGATTTCCACTATATGCATCGAGTCGAATCGAAGTATAACCTCTTTCCAAAGCACATTTTTCGGCAAAATCCATAAGCTGTCGCCCAATTCCTTGTTTTTGATACTCAGGATTTACAGCCAACCTATGAATTACCGATATTTCCCATCCTCATCAGTCCAAACCACTTCTTGATATTCCGGAGATTGATCGTCATTGATCGAAATAATTCCCAAACAACTATTCTTATCTTCTAGAATATATAATGAACGACTCTGTATATCTTCCTCGAAAATTTCCTTGGTCGGATAATATTCATTCCATTGATAAATATCTTGAGATTCCATGTCTTGAATACAGTTTTTTATCAACTTCATAATAGCAACAATATCTTTTAAAGAGGCCAACCTGATTTGCATTCAAAACTTCACCCCGGTTTCTCACCTGCAAAATACGCGGTCCGGATGACCGCAAACCTTAAATTTATGCTTTCATTGGCGGGTATTGTCTATATCTACTGAACGACCGACGTCCGACGCAATATTTACCCAAAAAAGATATTAACCCGAGATAACATAATTCCATAGTTATCCATAAAATTCCTTTCATATCAATGGCTTTTCTCAAACTATTTGGAAACCCCCATTCAATTTTAAATAATTTACTACCAATGATGCTCAGTCGATTTATCTCTCTTATCTTCCTTTCATTTTTTGATCCCCTCGTGCCCCTCCTGCGCCTCCTTCCCCTCGTTAATTTTCTCCGGTGCAAGCCTCCCTTGTGAATAACTCAAAACCTATTCCTAAAAATCGCTTCACTTCCGGCTTTCATCTTTAAAGTTATCAACCGGGTATTTATCAGGTATATTGTCTCTGAAATCTTTTTTTGGCCCATCCTATCAACGTTTAGAGTTCTTGGCACAAAAACGACACACTTTTTCCAAAATTCCGTGATATAATGATATTGGTAGAAATTTATAGAAATGGATTTATAACCCAAACACCTTTTCAACAAGACAAGGTGTTTTTTTATGCCCAAAAGCAAATACCTGTATCTTCGGCACATGCCAAGCCCTAGACGACAGGCTATTTGCTTTTTTAATTCCTAAAAAAGGAGGTCAAAAACAATGCATATCATCATCTCCAAGTCCCGCGCCCCTTGTATATAAGGTAAAGAGTAAAAAAAGTTAAAGGAGAATTCGAATGTCAAACGATTTAAATCATCAGGACCGGTCCATCCATTGGATTCATCCGGCGCTGGACTTTACCGAAGATACAGCTTTTGTCGGGGTTCAAATACCACCGGCAACTGATAATATCGCCGGAGAAGCCGTAGTTGTAACCAGCGGAGGCCGGGTTATTTCCTGGAATGCAGACAGTTTCCTTGATAACAACATTATACCGGTGTCTAACGGTCAAGTATTTAACGGCCCAGTCTTTTTGGAACCCCGCTGGAATCTTGAAAGTATTCGTGACTTTCAAAGCGGCGCGGCGTCCCCAGCTACAGCCGAAATTTTTCAAAACGTCCGTACCTATTTACAAAAATATCTCGGTTTGCGTCATCCAGCCGAATATGACCTGGTCGCTCTGTGGATTATGGGTACTTATTTAAAACCGTTATTCCAATGCTACCCGATTTTATTTTTTAATGCCCCTTACGAGTCCGGGAAAAGCCGCTGCCTGGAAGTTGTCAGCCAACTTTCCTTAAACGGCAAATGGTTTGGGGAGATCACCCCCGCTGCTTTCCGCCGCTACGCCGAAAGTAAGATGACCTTTTGTCTGGACGAGCTGAAAGATGCGGGCCTCAAAAATGATTCCCCGCTGATCTCGATTTTTCTCAATGCTTACAACGGGGCCGAAG
>DNPQ01000625.1 GCA_003501335.1 Bacillota bacterium | reverse complement strand
AAAACGGAAGCTTCGAAAGACTGCCGATTAAAATATTCTGGGGATTCCCAATTAAGGTTCCGGCGCTGCCGATATTGGATGCGGTGGCCACGCTAATTACATAAGGAACCGGATTGATTTCAGCCCGATTGCAAACTAAAATGACGATGGGGGTGAACAGCAGGCAGACGATATCATTGATAAAAAAGGCGGAAAGGAAACCACTGGCCAATATTACAATGAATAAAAGAAGTTTTCTGCTTTTTCCATATTTCAACATAAAATTGCCGATAAGTTGAAAAAACCCCGCCAGTTTCAAATTGGCCGTTACGATCATCATAGAAAATAACAAGACAATCGTCCGGAAATCAATCGTTTGGGTTGCCTGATCGAAAGTTAGGATGCCGGTAGCAATAACTGCGGTGGCCCCGATGATCGCCACTCCGGCCCGGTCAATCCGGAACAGCGGACTTTTTCCCAGGGTAAATACGACTAAAGTAATAACTAAAATAATTGCGGAGATAATTATAGGGTAATCCAAAGGAAGCTCAATCCTTTCAGTTGCATCTTAGAAAAGCCAAGTTAAGAAATAAGTTTTTAATTTTTTCTTTGAATTTCAATGTTTTCCTTTTCGTAAATGAATTTTTAATAAGAATGTAAATTTTACAATAGGGTGATAAGGTGGTTTATGGTAAAGAGAATGGAGTGGGGCCGGTTTGGTCAGTAATCAAACGAGGGGGCCAAAAAAGGCCTTTCTTTATGGGGCCTGAAGGAAAGATAGATGTTTTTTGTTATGTGCATTTTTTATCGAGCATCCATCTTATTTTAAAGCGATTACCAGTGCGCCGGCTACAATAAGCAACCCACCGGCCAAGGTTTTAAAATCGGCTTTTTCACCTAAAAAAATAAATGCCAGTACCATTGCAAAAACAACTCCCAATTTGTCAATAGGCGCGACCCGCGAAGCCGGGCCTAATTGTAAAGCCCGGTAATAACATAACCAGGAGGCTCCAGTCCCTAAGGCCGATAGAATGAGAAATGTCAATGTTTTGCCGGGTAAGCGAGCGGGACTTTGCCACTCGCCGGTGGAAAAAACAATTCCTCCGGCGAAAATTAGGACTACAATGGTACGGAGAAATGTGGCCAGATTAGAGTTGATTCCACTGACTCCAATCTTGCCGAAAAGAGCTGTAAGACCGGCAAAAAAAGCCGAGCCAAGCGCGTAATAAACCCAAGTTGGAAACATCGGAATACACCTCTTTCAGTTACTAAGGGCTTTGAATAATGGTCGTATTTGTAATCTGAAAATGAATTCAAATTGCTGCCAATTATTTTTAATTTATATCCTTTAAAGCCAATCTTTGGTAAAGAAGGAAAAAACATAATAGTAAAGAAAATAACATAAAATGAATCTTCAAAAAACGACAAGAAATCTTTGGGAAATCTTATATAATTATATAATAACGCTAAATGAAGGAATCTTCCAAAGAAATTTTTTGTTTTGAAGCTTGTTGTCAATAAACTGACTAGAAAGAAATAATCGGACATCATGAATAGCTGTTTAGTTTTAGTATGAATCGAAATGAATATTCATTTTTGATGAGGCGGGAGGTATTTAAATGCCTAAAATTTCGCCAACTGAAGCTAAACCTGGTATGATATTGGCTTCACCCATCCGCAGGGCCAAAGACGGTTTGGTTTTGCTTCAAGAAAACATTCAATTAAACCCCCTATTTATTCAAAAAATAAGAACTTTGAATCTGGAATCGATATGGGTCCAAAATTATCAAAATGTCGATAATGAAGATACCCTGCAATCGATTAAAAGCGAAACCCGTATTTATGCCGATTCCATCTTACGGACAACCTTTCATCAATTGAAAGATAATCAAAACATTGAGACGGAACGGATACGGGATTTGGTGAATAAAATACTTGATTATATCCTTGGCGATTCTTATGTAGTTATCAATATCCATAAAATCAATTCTTATGATAATTATACTTTTTCTCATTCGGTCCATGTTTGTGTCTTATCTTTGTTAATTGGCTCCTTCATGGATTTGGGTCGCAACGATCTGGAAATTTTGGGTATCGGGGCCTTGTTGCATGATATCGGGAAAATCTTCATTGATTTCCAGCTTTTAAACAAGCCAGGCAAACTGAATGCTCATGAATATGAACAAATGAAAATTCATACCCAAACAGGGTATGAGACATTAAAAAAAAGGGCCCGGATGAGTTTCCTCATTCCTCATATGGCACTTCAACATCATGAAAGAGAGGACGGTTCCGGTTATCCGAGAAGTTTAACCAGTAAGCGAATCCATCCTTTTGCCAAGATTATTGCGGTGGCCGATGTGTTTGATGCCATGACATCGGCACGGGTCTACCAAAAACCGGTTTCCCCTTCTGCTGCGATTCAGGAAATATGCGAAGATACTCCGCTGAAATATAATCAAGATGTTGTTTGCAGTCTGAAACAAATTATAACGCCCTATTCCAGGGGAAGCGTCCTGGTTTTGAGCAATCGTCAAACTGTAGAAGTGCTCTCTATTTCGCGTTATCAGTGTTTAATAAGAGTGATAGCCGGTTTGAACGAGGGGGAGATTTATAATTTATTTCAGAAGCCTGAAATAAGCGTTGTAAGGATGGTCTGCTAGACTGCTCTTAATAGCCGGCGTGGCCTGCTTGAGGTAAATCGAAGAGGGTCTTGCAACGTTTTAGTGGCATTGGCCTGTACTTTTTATAGGATTTGAATATGAAACCCGGGATTAACCAAGATTTTCCAATCTTGAGTTGTTCCCGGGTTTTGTAGCCTTTTTAGCAAATTTTATCCTATGCAAGAATTTTTATGAGGAAGGATGTATCTTGGGTTAATGAATGATTTTGAAGATCTCACGGAACCTCACTTGGTGTCGCTGATTATCAAAACTCCAAAAGGTAAATAAAGGAGTTCCAAATGCGTTTTGAACCGGAACAAAACCCCAGTAGCGGGAGTCGTAAGAATTATCGCGATTATCACCCATCACAAACAAATGGTTTTGAGGAATTGTAACCGGGCCGTAATT
Source organism: Bacillota bacterium (assembly GCA_003501335.1). Lineage (GTDB taxonomy): Bacteria > Bacillota > UBA4882 > UBA8346 > UBA8346 > UBA8346. Next base: position 357 of record DNPQ01000625.1, on the reverse strand, counting down.
GCGATCGAAGCTTCCAACGTCAACTGAATTGGAAAAGCGAGCATAGGGTTCATAAAGGGCTTTCCCGTTAATGTAAACAGTTTTTCCCTTGATGAAAACTTGTTCCCCGGGTAAACCAATGACTCTTTTCACATAATTTACTTTTTCATCACCGGGAAATTTGAAGATGACAATGGCACCGCGGTTAATTTTCTTGAATCCCGGTAATTTGATTTGGGTATACCGAAAAAATCCGCCGTAAATTGAAGTTAAAGCAAAGTAACGGGTGTTGGCCATAATGGTCGGTTCCATCGAGCCGGTGGGTGTTTTATAGCCGGCAACTACGAAAGGTTGGATTATAAAAAAGGTTACACCGAA
>DNPQ01000374.1 GCA_003501335.1 Bacillota bacterium | reverse complement strand
AAGACACTCCTTTTGGTCTGTTGGTTCGGAAGATAGCCAAAATGGATCGGGATGCCGCCTTAAGAGCTTTTTCATCATTTATCAATGAGCAGAATCTTAATGCCAACCAAATTGTATTTGTCAATAAAGTCATTGATTACATCGAACAGAACGGATACGTCGAGAATGTGGCCGAACTTACTAAACCACCCTTTGACAAGCCCCAAAGTTTTGTCAAACTGTTTGATGCCGATAAACAGAAAAAATTTGTTCAGATTGTCAATGAATTGAAAGAAAATGCGACTAAAATTATAAGTTAAGCTGCAAAGATTTTAAAATATCCTTTCAAAACCGCTAAAACTGAAATGGATCCGGTCACCGACAACAATTTTTGAAGACTATCAAAGACGTTGTGCTATACTCAAAAAGCCTTGGCTCGCTGGCCATTAACAAACATGCCGATAAATTGAAAGGATTGTCAACTTGAAACAATCGACATATTTAAAGATGGCTGCCGGGGGAGATTATAAATTCAATCAAGAAGACAAGGATGATGATGTTCAATCAACGGATTTTTCAAGCGAATATGAATTCCTTCAATTCAATTGAATCTCGGCATATTGCATCAAGCTTTTATAGGTTTGATCTTCACGGTAAATATTTAAATCAGGGATGTTCAAAATCCATTGGTTATTCTTAAGCCAATAGAGCACACCGATAATTTTCTCTCCTGCAATAATATCATAGAACTTTTCGCCAATCTGTTTCCATTTAAAGTTCATTGTGAACCGCCTCCCTCATAACTTATTATAAGTAACGAATAAGTTATCCCAAAGTTTCCATCAGCTGGTAAAGTTCTTCAATTATTTTCGGCTTCTATCCAGTCTTAGAATACTATATTTACATTTTCCTTCTGCAATGCAGGGGAAAGCGAAGCAATCCTGTTTTTGAAATGGGGAACTTAGTCTTGACGAGCTTTCCAAAGAGCTTTTAGCTCTGTTTCCAATAATGGTTGATCTAAAATATCAATTTAGTTGTTATAGGGCCAACCATCCCTAACCCCTCCTCGAGGAGGGGAAGTTAATATATTGATGCGGGGACACCCCGCCCCCCGGCAGCATTAGCATGCTGCACTTGCTTTTAAATACTTAGGATCAACCATTTCTGAAAACATAGCTGAGCTTTTATTGTCAGTAAACAAGGCCCCGGAAAACGCCAAATTTGTGATGATTGGCTTTTAAAAATAGTTTTGATATGAAAGATTGTAACCGGAAGGGATTGGTTAAAACAAAATAACTCAACAAATGTTTGTTGAGTTACAAAAAAGGGAGGGAGTAATGAAAAAAAGTTTATATACTGATAATACAGGAAATATATTAAAATCCAGTTCCATGCAGGTTAAGAATGATGAATAGGAGGTAACAAATTATCTTTTCGTGAAAGATGAAGGTGATTGAAAATCAAGCTGATTTTAGAAATCAGGGATTGCTTGTAAAATATACAAATCCCCCGCCTTTGGTAGTGGTATGATACCATAAGGCCAAGTCGATTTTTTTAATCTGACCATCATCCAGAATATCGATAAAGGCTTGACCCTCATTTTCTTCGTAATCCAGAGAGATGACGGTAACCCAATGCCAACAATCAAGGTTTTGTTCATCGCCATTGCATAGGTTGAGAAAGGCGACGGGAACATCTTGGGATAGAGATTCGTCGATAAATTCCAGCACTTCCGAGAAGGCAGGACGGCTGGATTTCATTTTCGGCAAATCCAAAAAATGATTGTGGATAGGAAGTCCCTTTATCTGGGCATAAGCAAGGACTGCCTGATAAAACATTTTGGTGGAGGATACTCCTTTGATGCTCGGGGTTACATATTCCCAAATCTCTTCCATGAGTAATAAACAATCTTTTTTAGATACAGGATGATGGTTGGAATCTGCACTTTGGGGAGCATGATACACGTAAAAGATAAGGTTGGTTGCAGTGGTGGGACCACATCCTGAAAGACGTTGCCATGCTGATTTATACCAGGTTTGATTGCAACCGTGGTATATTTCACGGGTCTCTTCATCCAGTATCTTAAATAAATTGAGATTGGATATTGACTTTGTAATCATTGTGTTTACCCTGCCTTGGGAGAAAATATATTTGGTTAAGCCAATATATGCCCATGCAGTTATATTGTAAACTTTTATGAGAGGCTGCACAATGATTTCCCCCGCTAATTTTCACGAAACATTTTTCCAGGTCAACCAGTACTTTGAATGAATACCCTATGGAAAGAACTGTTCAGGGGACGAAAGATTTTGTATAATCATCTTAACCCGAAAGAAAAAAAGATGGTTCTTCATTCAACTGAATTGTCATGAGGAGTCTTTGCCGATGCTATTGCCAAAGCATTTTAAATTAATTGCCTGTGAGATTCTATTTCGGGAAATTTGTTATTGCGTTTCCCAATCCCGGAATATGATTGATATGCAATTTATGTCCAAGGGGTTGCATGATCTCGGTGATTGCAAGATGGTTCCCCTGTTGCAAGCGGCGATTGATGTAGCCGATGATAAGCAATATGATGCGATTTTATTAGGTTATGGACTTTGCAACAATGGAATTCGGAGCTTACATGCCGCTTTACCCTTGGTTGTACCCCGGGCCCATGATTGTATTACCTTATTGCTCGGTTCCAAAGAGCAATACGACCGCTATTTTGATACCAATCCCGGAACTTTTTTTAAATCACCGGGTTGGGTGGAACGGGATTTCGATCCCAATGCTTCACTTCAGAGCATTCCTTCTCAGCTTGGAATCAAGCATAGTTATCCTGAGTATGAAGAAAAATATGGCTCTGAGAATGCCCGGTACTTAATGGAATCTTTAGGCGACTGGTTTAAAAATTATCGGAAATTGGCTTATATTGATACTGGTTTCGGTGATTTTCAGTCTTATAAGGAACTTACCAAACAGCAAGCCGATAATAGGGGTTGGGAATATGAAGAACTATCGGGCAGTGTGGATTTACTCCAAAGATTATTGGATGGAAAGTGGGATCCGGAGGATTTTTTAGTGGTTCCTCCGGGATATTCGATTCAAGCCCTTTATGACCGGAAGAAGATTATCGGTTATGAATAAAAATAGGAGGCTGTCATGAAACTCCAGCATATATTTTCAACCTATTCCTATCAGGGGAATAATGGTCTTGCAGGAATAAAATATTGTTCCCATTGCGGAGAACCCTATGAACTGCGGGAAGAGTCGGGAAAAATGAGGCCGGTATGCCCGCGTTGCGGGTTTATCTATTATAAGAATCCCAGCCCGGGTGTATCGGTGTTGCTCGTGGAGAACGGACAGGTTTTACTCTGTAAACGGGGGCCGGGAAACTTTCAAAGCGGAAAATGGTGTTTGCCATGCGGATTTATGGAGTTTGACGAAGATTATTTGATGGCCGCCCGCCGGGAAGTGAAAGAAGAAACCGGACTGGATGTGGTCCTTCAAAATATTATTAATGTGACTTATAATTTTTTGTCATCACAAGTTCATTCGTTGGTCATTGTTTTGACGGCCCAAATTATTGGCGGTACCCTGTCGCCGGGTGATGATATCGAAGCTGTAAAATGGTATCCGCTGCAGGGCCCGTTACCGGAAATGGCTTTTGCAGCAGATGCAATGATTATTGAAGAGTATAGGGATGAGAAACTGGCAGAGATTCCGGTCGACTAAAGCGATTATTTAATTACTTTCGTATCCAATATGACGATGTCTTGTTTGGGAACATTCTGATAAACGCCGACGGTGGCTGTGGGAACGGCGGCGATTTTATCCACCACGTCCATGCCTTTGGTCACTTTACCGAATACACAGTATCCGTAATCTTTGGCAATATTGCCTTTTTGATCAAGATAAGGATTATCAACCAGATTGATGTAAAACTGAGAAGTGGCGCTGTTGATGTTTTGGCTACGAGCCATGGCAATGGTTCCCCGGGTGT
>DNPQ01000580.1 GCA_003501335.1 Bacillota bacterium | reverse complement strand
TTGAAGCGGCCGGAGCCGGAGAAGCCGGGAAAGGATTTGCGGTGGTAGCCAATGAGGTCAAGGAGCTCGCCAAGCAAACCGCCGACGCCACCGAGGAAATCAGCCAGCAAATCCAGACCATGCAGTCCAGTATGTCCGGAGCTGTTCTGGGAGTGGAGACGATTACCGGGGTTATCAAAGAAATCACTCAGATCACCAATACCATCGCAGCGGCGGTAACCCAGCAGTCTTCGGTCACCAGCGAGATTTCCAATTCAATGGTTAAAGCGGCCGAGAAAGTAAATTCGATAACCCGGGAGATTGAGGACATTGCCTCCACATCGGAAAATGTAGCCCGTAGTTTGGTGGAATCTTCGAAGGGGGTTAATGAGATCGCCCGTTCGGCTGGAGAAATCTCCACGGCTTCCACGGAAGTGGCCCAGAATACCGAGAAGGCATCGGGAAACATCAAAAATGTCACCCGGGCTTCCCAGGAAGTGTCTAAAACCGCCAATGAGATATCGAAAAGTGTGTCCGAAATTAGTCAGGCTTCCGGTGAAGTGGCGAACGGCGCCTCCAATACCAGCGAGTCGGCTACTCATTTGGAAACCCTGGTCAAACAGTTCAAAATCTAAAACAAAGGGGGCTAGACCGTGAATAAGTTGAAAGTGCTGGTGGTCGATGACTCGGTCGTGTATCGCAAAATATTAGTGGCTGCGGTTGAAAGCACCGGCCTAGCCGTTGTTGAACAAAGTGCTTCCAATGGCGTGATCGCACTGGAAAGACTTTTGCAGCAACATTTTGATGTGGTGCTGCTGGATCAGATGATGCCGGAAATGACCGGAATCGAGGCCTTAGCGGTTATCCGGGATAAATATCCGGAAATTGCCGTGATTATGATCAGCGGGTATACCAAAGAGAATGCCGTTGAAACAGTTCAGGCGCTGGAGATGGGCGCTTTGGACTTTATCCTCAAGCCTTCGGATTCCAGTGAAGACCGTAATATGGAGATCATCCGCAATCATTTGCATGTACTTTTCGCCCAAGTCCAAATCAAGCAGTCGGCCCGGAGGGTGAATCCAAATTTACCAAAAAGCAATGAACCCCGCCTCGAAACGGAAGTATCCCGGGTTGTTCCGGCTCTCAAGGCGGCTCAAAAAACGAGGCTGGCCAAAGTCGATTTGGTGGTGATCGCCTCATCGACCGGCGGCCCGGTGGCTTTGGAACAACTTTGTTCGGGATGGTCTCAGAAAATTAACAAACCCATCCTGATTGTTCAGCATATGCCGGCTGAGTTTACCAAAGTTCTGGCGGATTCTTTGGGGAAAAGATGTTTAATGCCGGTTTGGGAGGGAGTCGAAGGATCCCCGGTTACAGAGGGCCAGATTGTAATCGCCCCGGGAGGTTATCATATGGTAATCCAAGCCATAGAATCGGGACAGCATGTTTTGCGTATGGAAAAAACAGAATATGTCAATGGCGTCCGGCCGGCGGCCGATGTATTATTCCGTTCGGTGGCAGAGATCTATCCCCAAAAGAATATTTTAGCTGTAGTGATGACCGGGATGGGGAACGACGGTACGGTTGGAGTCCGGGAAATGAAACAGAGATGTAATTGTTATTGTATGACGCAAGGTGAAGCCACCTGTACAATTTACGGCATGCCAAAGTGTGTATGTGAAGCCGGTCTTTCCGATGAAGTTGTTGATTTAGGGGATATCGCAAGGCGGATTCAACAAATTGTAGCAATGGGTGTGAATAACAGATGAGTACATCATTATCGACGACGGAGTTTAATCTATTCCGCAAATATATTGCCGAACAATGCGGGATCAATATTGAGGAAGATAAAGCCTACCTTATTGAAAGCCGGTTTTCAAAATTGTTGGCGGATTCGGGCTTATCCAGTTTTGAGGAATTATATAATCGGATTACCCAACATGCCGACCGGCGGATGGCGGAGAAAATCATTGATGCCATTACCACCAATGAGACCTTATGGTTTCGGGATAAGACTCCATGGGAGATCCTGGAGACCATTTTATTACCCCAATATATTGAGGAATTGCGCGGCGGGAAACGGACTAAGGTCCGGATTTGGAGCGCTGCCTGCTCTACAGGTCAAGAGCCTTATTCCCTGGCGATGTAGATCGACCATTTTTTGACTAAAAAGTTGATTAAGGATGTTTCGTTATCCCAATTTGAAATTATAGCGACCGATATTTCCACCACTGTGCTGGAGATTGCGCAAAACGGAAAATACAGCAGCGTTTCTATCATTCGGGGCCTTGATGAAGTTTTTAAAGAGAAATATTTCCATAATCAGGATCAGGCATGGACGCTTTCGGAAAAAATCAAGAATGCGATCCGCTTTCAACAGTTTAACCTGCAAAATAGTTTTACGAGTTTGGGTGAGTTTGATACGGTTTTCTGCCGGTATGTCATGATTTATTTTTCAGATAAATTGAAACAAGAAATTGCTGATAAAATGGCCGGTATTATCAAACCCGGCGGGACATTTTTCGTCGGAAGTTCGGAACTTTTTATAGACGTCCAGAAAAATTTTGAAGCGATGACATACC
>DNPQ01000602.1:3455-8718 GCA_003501335.1 Bacillota bacterium | reverse complement strand
ATAACAAGAAGGACTACTTTTTAAGGACCGATCTTCGTTATCAGATGAATGGTTGGTTAGGAGTTAAATTGGGCGGTCGCTATGATTCTCAGCCGGAAGAAACCATACCCTATGGTGGGATCGATTTTGCTACCCCCTTTGGTTCCAATAATCTTAAATTTACCGGTTTTTATAATTACAACTATGAAGGTAAAGATTGGGCCAACTATGAATTCGCATGGCGGATTGAAATGTACAAGGGGCAGTATATTTATGCTGGCGTCAGTGGCGATGCAGGTACTGGCTTTATACCTTACACTTATAACCAAGATAATGACCCTGAATTTTTTCTCCGCGGCGATTTTACTTGGGCGGGAAGTAAATTGAGCATGAATTATCAGCCGTTATTGTATGCTACGGGAGAAATTTTTACAGTTCTTAATTTCCGGTACGCTGTAAGTGATCGGACCAACATTCTTTTGAATTTAGATGATGATTACGACCACAATATGAAATACCGCTTGGGGATTGAGCATAAATTCTGATAGGGGGGTGCGTTGAAAATGCAACGTTCTACCACCGCGTTCATTATTGTTTTTTTGATTGCAGTCGGCATTGGCGGATTTATTTGGGGCCGTTCGGGCTTTTTACCATTCCAACACCGAAATATTGAATCTTCCAAAATTACTCATTCATTGGATGGCATGGCTAATAAAGCTGAAGTGGTCGTATTTTTTTTGAAGCCGGCTGCAGCAAATTTTTATTTAAAGCCGGTGCTGTACAAGGTTAGCACCGATAAAGATTTGCATATTCAGGCTTTGAATGCCTTGTTTGCCGGTCCCCCGGCTGGGTCGAAATTATTGCCGCTGTTTCCGAAAACCATAAAAGTATTAAGCCTCAGTATTACGAAAGGTGTTGCTAATCTTAATCTGAATTCAAGCGTTACGGAGCTCAATGTGGGTGCATCCACGGAGATGCTGGCTGTCGCCTCCATTGTCAATACTTTAACTAAATTTCCAGATGTTTTCCGGGTTAAAATATTGGTAGAGGGAAAAGAAGTTGAGTCTTTAGCCGGCCATGTAGATATTAGTGGACTTTTGGGTTACAATGACCAAGTCGTCGATCCGGACTTATTTTAAAAATGAATAAACTCATTAGTGTAAAATAGTACAGGAATCACATCGCGATGATTGCTGAAAGAAAATTGGGGCTGCCCAAAAGTAAATTTTACGATAAAAATATACCATATACATAAGCCCGCCTATTCGGCGGCGCTATATATGGTATATTTTATTGATTTTAAATACTTTTTAGACAGCCTCTTTGATCTATTACTAAAAAGGAATAGACCAATGGCGGATATGCATACAAATTCGGAGATATTATTTATCACTGAACGATACAATTCAAGATCTTGGTGGTAAACTTCATCCGTCAAGGCCGGTGATATTTTATTGTCCAAAGAATTAGGCACCTCCTGGATAGTTTCAGTCCACGGGTAAAATTGTTTCTTTGAATGGCTCAGAGATTCTTACATCTCGTCATCCTTGAAAATTTTAATGATAAATAAAGTTAAATCTTCTCGAAGGTTGCGATCGATGGATTCAGTTAAAGACTGACCTTTAGCATCAAAAATCACTCGAACCACCGGCCGGGCGGCAAACTCTTTGGATACCTTAATGACAATTCCTTTTTCGTTGTTATTCAGGAGTACCATACTGCCGATAGGGAAGGACGCTATATTCGTTAGAAACAATTTAACAAATTCGGGATCAAAGGCCTCTTTATTTTTATCGCGGATAAACTCAATAACCTCGTGGGTAAGCCAACGTTTCCGGTATACCCGGTCCGTGGCCAAGGCATCATAGTTATTGGCAATCGCCACTATCCTGGCAAACTCATGAATTTCTTTGCCTTTGATTCCCCGGGGATAACCGGAGCCGTCAAATTTTTCATGGTGCTGCCAAGCGACGTGCCCTGAGACAAGACTGATATCGATGGATTTCTTTAAGACCTCATAGCCTAGTTGGCTATGTTTTTGGACTTCCGTCCATTCTTCCGGAGTCAGGGCGCCGGCTTTATTAAGGATGGTATCCGGGATTAAAACTTTGCCGACGTCATGGAAGAATAGCCCCGACGCTTAAATCTCTGAGCCGGGTAAAGTTATAACCGGCAGCGACTCCTGTCATTAATGATAAAATGCAGACCGTTAAGGAATGGCCAAAAAGATAGTCATTTAAAGCGCGGATATCAACCAGATTAAATGAGATGCTGCGGTTACTTAATATCTCATCCAAAACTTCACGAATTACTTTATTAATTTTTTCTCCGCTCACATTTTTGCCGTCCCGGATCATACCCATGGATTTTTTGATTAACCGGTTGGCTTCATTCCGGGTCTGGATTTTTACCAAATCATCCACTTCAACTTTACCAATCAAACGGTCGGTAATATATAACGACATAATACCAAGCTCTCTCAAACGCTTGATGTAATTAATTGTCAGTGACATACCCTCCGCCAGCAAGACTTTGCCATCCGCCGAATAAATATTGCGGGCGATTTGCATGTTTTCTTGTATGTTGTCGATGGACATCAGTCTCATGAATTTACCCTTTACGGACAAAAAAATTTTTATTTGCCCATCTAGGCTAGATTTCGGAAAAAAGAAATCAGAACTTGATCTCCAAATTTTTCCAATGGAGCTGATGGTTGGTATTACCATCATGAGTGGAAAGGAATGGGATAACTTTTGTGGAATTATTCAATTAGGAAAAGAGATGAACGTTTTGAAACGAATAATTTGGATAGTATTATTTTTGGTTGTTGTCATTTTGATTGTATTTGTATTTAATTTGAGGTCCATTGAATATTGCAGTAAACAGATCCTCAGCCAGAATATCAAAGAATTTACGACATTATGGCAGCCACAGGGCCGGGTCCGTTCATTTGAGGCGACCTATCGTGATGAAGACTTGAGACTTGCCAGGTTGGTATTGGGCTCTTCACCGAAACATGTTCGAAATCTTTACGGAATACCCCTCCGGACTAAAAATTTAACAGCCCAGTCACCCAATAATGCCGATTATACCTTGTATTGTACATATTGGATTTACCCTGATTTTGAAGTGGGCTTTGAAAATTCGGCGGAAAAAACTCAGCCGAAACCCAAAGATATCGGTCATATCTTTGTGATTACCGTAAAAAGCAAGAAGTTTCATTCTTTTCGCGGAATCAAAGTGGGGGATCCGATCAGCCGGGTGATGGAGAGATACGGCGTTCCTTCTAAAAACATTTATGATGATTTTGGCTCCATATTTTATGAGGAAGAACTTTGTTATATCAAGTTTGGTCAGTCGAAAGGAAAAGTATCCGAGATTGAACTGGGGGAAAATGCGGATTAAAGTCCGATCGGTTATCCATCAAACTTAAGTTTGACATCGCCCAGGAGATTAAAGACGACGGACTGTCTCTTCTAACCTGGGCGATAACGATGGTTTGAAAGGCCTTAGGGATAAGCTGATAATTTATTCGCCGAATTTTATTCGCCGAATGCTACCAAAGTCAGGGTTTGGTTAATGTGTAATTTATTTAGTTGTTCACCATAGGTATTGAAACCGCAAATTGAGCCACATCGATTGTATTCAACAGCTAGAGTCGGGCAAAGATTTTCATTTTTAAATTGCAGATAACGCAGCATACAGTTGAATAAAATTAATCCCTGAGGGTGGGGCATGTTTTGTTGAATGATCTGAGCAGTCTTGCGGGCTTCTGCTACCGGATCGGCCGGTTTTAACAATTTGACGACAGTATGTGGGGTAATCAAAGCGGTAAATTTGATGCCGTTGCCTTCGACCACTGAAAAGGGGGCCGAAATCCAGACTTCATCTCCAAAGATACGCCCCACGGGGTTGGTGAAGAAAACCGCGGTTTGATTTTTTAAAAATTCCGGCATGGAAAGGCCTAAAACTCTCGCATATTCCATGGCTGCGGGTTTTTCGTTAAACTCGTACACGATTCGGTGCATGATATCAGCTTTGGTAACTTGCAACTCCGTTTCGGTAGGAATAAAAATATTTTCTTTATAGGTAAAAAACTTGGTGGTTTTAATAAATGTTATAATAGCTGCGTTTTGATAAACTTCTCCATTTAAACTCACAAAGGCTTGTTGGTCGCCGGAGGCGCTTCCACCGACTAATTTTAAATTGAAAAAAGCATGGCTGACAGCGCCTAATACTTTTTCCTCGGCCATGGCTGTATTATCAATTAAAGAAATGATTAATCCATCGCGGGAATCGGCGGTAAGTCCGATCTTGGAACCGGTTGCTAATAAATCTTCCTTGGTTAGCATGGTTTTGGTTTTAATATCTTTCATAACATAGGTAGCGACATCAAAATCATCTGCAGCAATGCTTATAGCAGAAATACTATTTTCGGTAAATCCTTTATTGCTGATTTCTCCGGCAGTGGTGCAACCGATAACCTCGGCATTTGGGAAACTTTGTTTCAGTAATTTGCCGGTTTGACCCGTATCATATTTTGGACTGTTGAAAAAAATCACCAATTTTGTTCCATCTAATTGAATTTCTTTCACCAACGCTTGAATCACTTGGTTTAAATCATTACCATTTTCATTGGCGCTTTTCATTTTTAGCATAGGAACCACACTCCTTGAAGTTAGTTATTTGTGCCTGTATTTAGAGGCCCTATGATAAAATTATCGGATTTTATTAATAATTTATTAACAATTTTTTATGAAAATATTAAAACACTGTAGATGGCTTAAAAAGGGATCGTAAACGATTTGAAAGGTGTAGAAGAGCCGAAATGAAGATTAGAATACCCCGGATAGTAGGGATCTTAAATATTACTGAGGATAGTTTTTCCGATGGCGGGCAGTTTCTGGACCCTGATCGCGCTTTGAAGGAGGCGCTTCAGCTGATTGAGGATGGGAATGATATCGTTGATATAGGAGCTGCATCCAGCAATCCGGCTACCAAGCCGGTCCCCCCTCAAGTTGAAATGGATCGGCTGCGGCCGGTGATAGATTTTTTGCATTCCAGGCATGTTCCGGTTTCGGTGGATACGTTTAATCCAGCCGTCCAGAAATTTGCCTTGAAAAATAATGTCGAGTACCTCAATGATATTCAGGGATTCCCTGACGCCACGATGTATCCTGTGCTGGCGGATTCCGACTGTAAACTCATTGTCATGCATTCGATTCAGCGTTTGGGACCGGCAACCGTAGTAGAAACTGAGCCTGAACAGGTTTGGAAAGGGATT
>DNPQ01000602.1:0-3187 GCA_003501335.1 Bacillota bacterium | reverse complement strand
TTGAATTTTTTGAAGAACGGTTAAAAAATTTGCAAAACGCCGGTATTGCTTCCCAGCGGTTGATTTTGGATCCGGGGATGGGGTTTTTCCTGGGTTCGAATCCGGAGACATCAATTCATGTCATTAAAAATATTCCTTATTTGCAGGAGTACTTTCATTTGCCGGTGCTGGTCGGGGTATCCCGGAAATCATTTTTAAGCGTCATCGTTGGTGGACGTGCAGCATTAGAAAGAGGAGCGGCTACATTAGGGGCCGAAATTTATTTGTCCGCTATGGGAGTCGATTATATCCGGACGCATGATGGAAGGGCTTTGGGGGATACATTGAAGGTCCTAAAAACATTGAATGGTGAGACATTTAAATAGAATCAATTCACTTCTTATATCCGTGATTACGGTAGATTCCTTTTAAAGATACTTATGTTTAAGATAAAGGAAATAGTTCGAACATTGCTTGAGTGTTAATATAATGAATCGGTATTGGGTTTGAAAGTACAGCGTTTTATTGCTGTACTTTTTTTATTCTCAATATATAAAACTCATAGTCATTTCGGATGAATCATGATATTTCTAGGATTATTCTCTGCCGAAAATCATAAACTGATTTTGAATAATTCGTGCAACATAAAAAAATGGGCAGGAATTTTCGATTAAAAAAGCGAATTTTTACCAGAACGTTTACAGAAGATTTAGAAATAGGAAATATAAAATTAACATCCAAAAGGGGGATAATCATGAAGCTGGAAGGTAAAGTTGTTGTGGCCCAAGGAGGCGGACCTACAGCGGTAATCAATCAATCATTGGTCGGCGTGGTTCTGGAGTCCCGTAAATTTGTCCAGGTTTCCAAGGTTTACGGCGCAATCAACGGGGTGAAAGGGATTATTAACGAAGATTTTATGGATCTAACGCAAGAGACCACCCATAATCTGGAACAGGTCGCCGAAACGCCTTCATCGGCTTTGTTTTCTACCCGTGATAAACCCGATGAAAAATATTGCAAAGAAATTTTTGAAGTTTTTAAGGCCCATGATGTCCGCTATTTCTTTTATATCGGCGGCAATGACTCCGCGGATACGGTCCGGATTGTTAATCAGCAGGCGGAACAATCCGATTATGAGTTCCGGGCCATCCACATTCCCAAAACCATTGATAATGATCTGATGATCAATGATCATACTCCCGGTTATGGTTCGGCAGCCCGTTTTGTAGCGCAGGCTACTATCGGAGCCAACCTTGATAACCGGGCACTGCCGGGTGTGTATATCGGTGTGGTGATGGGCAGACATGCCGGATTTTTAACAGCCGCTTCTTCGATTGCCAAGAAATACGAGGATGATGGACCTCATCTGGTTTATATACCGGAAAGGCCTTTTATTGTGGATAATTTTATTAAGGATGTCAAGAAGGTATATGATAAGTTAGGCCGCTGCTTGATCATTGTTTCGGAGGGGATCTCCGATGACAAAGGGAATCCCATTATTACCCTGCTACAGAAAGATGTAGAGAAGGACGCTCACGGAAACGTTCAACTCTCCGGTACCGGCGCTTTAGGGGATGTGCTGGCCAATTATATCAAAGAAAAATTAAATATTAAACGGGTGCGTTCGGACACGTTCGGTTATCTTCAGCGTTCATTTTTCGGCTGCGTTTCCGATGTTGACCAGCATGAGGCCAGAGAAGTTGGGGAAAAAGCCGCTCAATTTGCCATTTGGCATAATATGGACGGTTCGATTACCATTCACCGGACCGGTTCTTATTCAGTCGACTATAAACTTTCCCCACTGGTTGATGTGGCCGGTAAAACCAAACATATGCCTGATGAGTTTATTAATAAGGAAGGGAACAATGTCACCGACGCTTTCCGCTATTATGTAAGGCCGTTATTGGGCTCCGGTTTACGTTCTGCGGAACGATTGAGAGCTCCGATGGCCTTAAGAATCTTAAAGAAGGATCACGCCTAGCCATTCGAGCAATTTTAACAATCATTCAAAGGGCATTCAAGGGGCAACAAGGCGTTGCCATTGAATGCCCTTTATTTTTGGGAAAAGAAAAGTCATAAACGGAGATACAAACGGATTGTATTTTTGTATCGATGATGGCGATCCTTAGGTTATGATATATAATAAAGAATAATGAAGATAGAATATGAGTCTTTAATTTATTATTGGAGGTTTTCTATTTGCAGCGACCGGAATTGTTGATTCCCGCAGGAAATTTGGAGAAATTAAGGACTGCCGTTCTTTATGGAGCTGACGCTGTATATGTCGGGGTGGCTGGCTTAAGTTTACGGGCAAGCCAAGCTGAATTCAGCATGACCGATTTGATAACAGGAATTGGCGAGGCTCATCAAAAAGGCGTCAAAGTCTATGCTGCGTTGAATATATTTGCTAAAAATAATGATTTACCCCCGGCCGAACGTATCATTGGGCAGTTGGCCGAAATCAATATCGACGGGATCATTCTCAGTGACCCCGGTATGATGAGCTTGGTTCGAAAAATCGCCCCCCATACCGCTATCCATCTAAGTACACAAGCTAATACAACCAATATTGAGGCTGTTAAATTTTGGAGAAATCAGGGAGTCAGCAGAATTGTATTGGCGCGGGAACTCAGCCTCTCCGAAATCGCTGAAATTGCCCCGGATTGTTCCGGAGTTGAGTTGGAATTGTTTATCCATGGAGCAATGTGCATGGCCTATTCGGGCCGTTGCTTTCTGTCGGCTTTGCAAACCGGAAGGAGCGGAAACCATGGCGAATGTACCCAACCTTGCCGTTGGGAATATCTTTTATATGAGTCGACCCGTCCCAGAGAACCTTTGGTTTTGGAAGAGGACCAGCGTTACAGTTACCTACTGAGTTCCAAAGATCTTTGCATGATTGAGTATTTGCCCGAGATCTTGGCTACCGGAGTCAGCAGTTTAAAAGTGGAAGGCCGAATGAAGTCTGCTTATTACGTAGCGGTTGTTACCCGGACCTATCGGTGGGCGTTGGATGCTTTCATGCAGAATCCCGAGCGCTATCAATGCAATTCCGAATGGTTTGCCGAGTTGGCCAAAGTATCCAATCGCGGTTTTACCACTGGTTTTTATTTTGCAGGTGGCCAGAAAATTACAGCTACCGAACCCAATGTCAAATATTTTCAAACTCACGATTTAATCGGCACGGTCCTCGATTATCAACCGGCAGATT
>DNPQ01000275.1 GCA_003501335.1 Bacillota bacterium | reverse complement strand
GGAAATCACTACTAACGAAGGCATTTCAATGGCTTAGTCATTTAAATGCCTAAGCCATTGAAATAACTAAGCATTTAAAACATTTTTTGATGGATGAATTATTTTAAAAAGTCCTCCCGTTGCGGGGTAAATATGTCTAAAATGACCGAGTCCTCCAAGGCCACCACGCCATGAGCCACCCCAGGTTTAACATAATAACTGTCGCCAGTCTTAATAATGGTTTTTTTCCCCTCCAGCTCAAACTCAAAACTTCCACGAACCACATAACTCACCTGCTCGTGAGGATGAGTATGAACCGCTCCGACAGCCCCTTTTTCAAATTTAACTTCCACTGACATCAGACTGCCCATGGAAGCCAGTATTTTTCTTTCAACCCCTGGTCCAGCAGATGTCGGTCGCACCTTTACATTTTCAACAATCATCTCTAAATCTCCTTTTTTCGGAACGATGTCCATTTTTTTATCACTTTCCAACTTTATACTTTTGATAAATAAAATTATTCTTCAATGTTTATCGATCATAAAAATTATATCATTTTAAACGAACATTGACAAACCCGGAAAGCTATTTCTAAAAACCATTATCAATTCAATCATCACTGGTTATTATCGCAAAACATTAAAACCCGGTTAAAACTTTACGTATCAAAACGAACCGAGATGAACCATTTGACTCCCGATAATAAAAAAGCTCCTGGTAATATACCAGAAGCTCTTGATGCTCTCAATAACATCGCAGCATAACAATTTTAATATTCCAGTTTCTTTGCTACCGGCATCCGCCGCCCCACCCCAAAAGCTTTCGAAGTCACTTTCAATCCAGGCGCTGCCTGTTTACGCTTATATTCATTCCTATCCACAGTCCGAACCACCCACTGTACCGTTTCCCGTTCCATCCCGAGTTCGACAATTTCATCCACTGAATATCCTTCTTCGATATAATAAGCCAATATCTTATCTAACACCGGGTAAGGCGGTAAAGTATCTTGGTCGGTCTGATCCGGACGGAGTTCAGCCGATGGAGCCTTTTGAATCGTATTTTTTGGTATAATCTCTTTTTGCCGGTTCACGTATTCGGCTAGCTCGTATACCATCGTTTTGGGTACATCGGAAATCGTGCTTAAGCCGCCACTCATATCCCCGTAAAGAGTACAATAACCGACTGCCAATTCGCTTTTATTTCCGGTGGATAACAATAAATACCCGAATTTATTGGAGAACGCCATTAGAATATTACCGCGAATCCGGGCCTGAATGTTTTCTTCCGTCGTATCGGCTTCTTTACCTTCAAAATGCTGGGTTAATGACTGTAAATAAGCTTGGTATATCGGAGCGATGGCGATAATCTCAAATGGAATCCCAAGATTTTCAGCAAGTTGCTTAGAGTCTGCTACACTACCCCCTGATGAAAATTGGGACGGCATCGTGATTCCAAGTACATTTTCCTTACCCATGGCAGCCACTGCAAGAGTCGCTGTAAGGGCTGAATCAATACCGCCCGATAAGCCAACCACCGCTCCCTTAAAGCCACATTTTCTTAAATAATCCCCCAGACCCAATACTAATGCCTGATATACAGCATCTATTTTTTCAAAGGGCCTATAAGGGATAGTTGCTCCCGATATACTCATATCAACCGTCTGAAGATGCTCTTTAAAAAACGGCGCCACGAAAATTGGATTTCCCTCACCGTCAAAGCACATACTACCGCCGTCAAAGATGAGATCATCATTACCACCGATTTGGTTTACAAACACAAAAGGTATTTTATGTTTTCGGGCATGATTGCGGATCAGATTATAACGAAGCTCATCCTTACCGAAATGAAAGGGTGAAGCCGAAATATTAATCAATAAGGTAGCCCCTTGATCGGCTAATTTCCGAATTGGATCTTCATCATAAAGAAGCTGTTGCGGCCAAAAATCCGGATCGTTCCAAGCATCTTCACAGATAGAAATGCCTAAAGTTTCTCCCTTAAATTGGATGACCTGTGTTTCGATAGCCGGCTCAAAATACCGTGCCTCATCAAATACATCATAGGTTGGAAGCAACGATTTCTGTTGCGCAAACAATATTTCGCCCTGATAGATGAGTACAGCGCAATTGGCCAAACTCTTACCGGTATCTCGGCCAGTTGGTAACGGTGCTCCGATAACCAAACCTGTTTCTGGGTATTCGAGTGAGATTTGAACCAGTGTATTCATGGCTTGGTCCACTTTTTGAATGAACCAGGATCTTTCCAATAAATCTTTAGGCGGATATCCCACCAAAAAAAGTTCCGGAAAAACCACTAAATCAGCTTTTTCTGTACTGCATTGGGCTAGGACTGTTTTGACCTTCCCCAAGTTTCCTGCGATATCTCCCACAACCGGGTTTAATTGGGCGATGGTAACCTTCATTGTGATGAATCCTCCTGATCACCTTGCAACTTTCCTTAAGTATACCACCCCAATTGGATTTATCCTCTAAAAAGAGATGATTTTTCAAGTATCTTCTTTAAACTTAAACCTTATAACCAAGTTGCATTCAAACATGGATTAATAAATAAAGATGCAACTTGGTATAAAAGACAAATTTACATCACTTTTTTATTTATTTGAACGCAAAGTTGTATTCATGATCCAATCCAGATCACGCCCACATTTTGGGCACTCACGACTTGCAATCACTTGGGTATTGTGGCCGTTCCTGGTAATCAAAAGAGTCCCGCAATCCGGACAAACCGTATCGCTGGATCCGGCTACATTACCCAAATAGACAAATTTCAAATATTTACGCGCGATTTCAGCAGCCTGTTCCATTGTATCTTCAGGCGTTGAAGGTATAGCCAGTTTATAATTAGGAAAATAACGTGAAAGATGGAGCGGAATTTCCGGATCGAGCCCGGCAATCCACTCGGCCATAGCGCCTATCTGTGCTGGATGATCATTTTCACCGGGAATGACTAAAGTGGTAAGTTCAATATGGATTTTCCCCACTGCAGCCTCAATATTATCCATCACCGGCTGTAATTTCCCATGACAGAGTTTTCTGTAATATTCCTCGTCAAACCCTTTAAGATCAATATTCGCAGCATCGGTCCAGTGTAATAATTCCAACCATGGCTGGGGGTTCAAAAAAGCATTGGTGACCAAAACATTTTTTAGGCCATATTCGTGAACAATCGGCATCGTTCCCATTAAGAACTCAAACCAAACCCCCGGTTCGGAATAAGTATAAGCGAGTCCAATATTACCATCCGTTTGATGCGTCTCTAGAGCCAATTCAGCCAATTCACTCGGATTCACAATCTTACAGGGTGCTTCTTCCCTGGAAATCTGCCAGTTTTGACAAAATTCGCAAGCCAAACTACAGCCAATTGTTCCAACTGAAAGGATTGGCTTCCCAGGGTAGAAATGGTATAAAGGTTTTTTTTCGATGGGATCCAAAGAAATACTGAAGACTTTTCCATAATTGGTAGCAATTAACTGACCGCCTTCGTGTTGCCTTACTTTACAAAAGCCTGTCTTACCGGGGGCTAATTTACAGCCCTGCGGACATAGAAGGCAGGATAATTGTTCATCACTATCTACTTGATAATAGCTTGCTTCATGCAATATTTTTCACTCACTTATTCAATATTGTAAATTCAGAGAACATCTTTCCCTTTGAATAAACCCGGGATATCGGAAAACGGTTGAGTTAAGTATAGCGTACCACCTCAAAACGTTCCAAAGCCACTTTTTCATTCTCTGGGATACCGGCCTTTTGTTTTGCAATCGCTACTTGCTCTTCGACTGTTTCGATCCCTTCCAAATTAGGCAACAGCAATCCCCGCCGGTAGCCTTGACTGACAATCACCCCATATCGTTCAGGATCCAGTTTTGTCATATTCTCTATCGGTTCTGCCGGTTTTAAAATATCCACACTATACACCAAGTCCCCTAATTCTTCAATGGTAACCGGATCAAAACGCGGGTCTTTGGTTGAAGCGGAGACTGCATTCTGCTGAACCTCCGCCACAATATTTTTTTGGGTGGGTTCGGTCGTACCGATACAGCCTCGTAATTGTCCGTGCTTTTTAAGGGATACAAAAACCCCGGCTTTATCTGTCAAGAATGGATCGAGCCCCACCGGTTCATCCAATAATTTTCCCTGTATGTAAGTTTCAACAACTTGCCGGGCATAGCCCACAATCGGGCTCTCTTTTTGACGCCTATCCGCAATCGAACGGTTCCGATTTTCAAAGATTTCCTCCACCATACTCCGGTTCTTTCTGCCCGTCGGTTTGAACGATGCTACACCATAACCGACTCCGAATGTTCCCTGATAACTATGAACTTTTACTTGCACATCCATCTGATCCAAAGTTCCCATCATCATAATGATGCTTCGAAACCCGCACTCCGCCGCCTTTTCCAAAAGGACCGGATCCATTTGAAAAAGCTCTGAAAATTGGGATTCCCTCAGTATATCCAATAATTTTTGGTCGAATTCCGCCCCTCTAGGATCATAGCCTGCCGGAGCTCCAGGTTTCAAACAATGAGAGAGATCCCCACTGGCAATAATCGCTACTTTCCGTCCTATTTCAGTCACAGCTTTTTGAATGATTGAGCCGAATTGGTATAATTCTTCAAGGGGTAAATAGCTTAAGGGAATAACTATCATTTTTACTTTTGCAACCCACTCTGGTGAAAAAAAGGAAAACGGAACCAGTACTCCATGATCAAGCGCACCTTGCGGTCGATATCTTTTCGCCATGTTTTGATCAAACTTTAAGACGGGTAAATGGTTTGCCTGCCCCAGCTCAATAATTTTATCAATGAGTTCCAAATCGCTTTGGCATTCCCAGGTCTTATCCAATCCAAAGCGGTGTAGATCGCCCTTTAGAATTTCATCGCCGTAAATTACGATGGCATCCGAAAAAACAGTACCGTGAGGAGTAAACACTACTAAAGTCTCTGGAGGCTCCTGTCCTAATAACTTATCGATTTCTTGCATAGAGTTAATGGTTTCCGATACTTGCTCTCGGTCACCGGTTTGACCGATTCCGGGGACAATAATCGGCGGATGCGGTACTAAAACCCCTATAGTAATCATTTAAAATCACCCCTTACTCTCGATTCAATGACTTTTCTTTTTTGCTTCATAAATCCCGTCAATTCGGCATGATGAGTAATCAAATTCTTTACCTAGACTCAATCTATCTAGTTGCTCCAATATCCAATTTTCCCTTCATTGTTTTGGGCCCCTTTAGCCGCCTCACAAACCGGAGTCACTGATTGCTTTGATCATAACATAGATAATAATTTTATGTTCCAATTCTATAAGAATTTCTATGTTTTATTCATGAATCAATTAGATTGTCTTATTCCTCGGTTTATAAGTAATTTCAATTTGGTAGTAGCTGTCTTGTGTTAATAGATCTCCAGTTGGAGCCAGTTTTAATGAAAGCTCTATATACTGAAACTTCCAAATAATAGTGCCATAAACACCCAACCGATTCACATCTTTCACTAAAGCAGAAGCATATCGGGTAAGCCCCCAAAACGGCCCAACCTTCCAGCTAAAATCGGAATCATCAGCCTGGAGCTCCATACCGAATTTACTTACCACGCGGCTTTTCAAATCCCTCTCGATTGGATTATAAACTCCCGGTTCACTATAATCCTGTGTCTGTGAAAAATAATTCAAGTCTTGTAAACTTGCTCCAAAGTTAAGTTTGAAAACTGTGTTTAAATTCCTTCCCATTTTAAATTGTAATTTATAACTGGATCGATAGGGCTCATAGCCCCGTTCCCAATACATCTTACGATACTCCAATTCATATTGCCATTTGGCTTTGCTTTGATAATCACTGTCAAAAATCCATTCTTCTTTCCAAAAATCTTTATAACCCGATGTAGCATAGTCACCGGTATTTTCCTGATATTCAAGCTGACATCCCAGATTGGGCCGGGGATGCCACGCTATTGCTTCTCCCAATTGATATTTCAAGGATGTATATTGAGAGTCTTCATAATAGTCTTTGTCGTTCCGTGCCAAATTAAAACTATATTTCCAAGGTTTCGGCTGCCATACAAAATCTATCGATTCACTATTCAGCCAATAAGGACAACCGCTCGACAGTTCAGGATCCCTTTTTTCAGTTAAATAACTGATTCCCAATTCCGTGGATTGGAAAGGGTTAAAACTGTAGTTTAGTTTAGCGTTACCTACTTTATATTTCTCATCCCAGTCATAATCAGTCTTTAACACCAAATTATTACTGATACCCGGAAAAATGAAATTCACACCGCATGATGAGTATTCATCCTCAAGGGGCTTTATTAAGAATTTTCCGTTTAATCCTAATTTAAGCCAATCCCCCTCGATACCTCCGTTCAAACGAAGAATATTCTCGGCACGTTCTCCTTCCGTTATTTCCTGTGAAAGACTTGCTTCATTCAATTCAGGTCCCCAGGCAACGGCTATCGGATCGCTATATAATACCAATCCAATTTCAGCCAATATTAGAATTAATTTTCGCATTGAAATAATCTCCTAATATTTTCTATCTTATGTACTTATTTGGATATTTGTATTTAATATCCTTTATTCAATAAAATATTTTAATCTAAATTAAAACTATTTTCTGAATATAAACTGGGTAATATACTTTCCTCCTAAAACAAATCTATAAAAATAAACGTCTAAATGATGAATATAATTCGCTACCAGCCCAAAGATTTTAATGAGTTATTTCTAACCGTAGATAGCCGATAATTGAACATAAAAAAGACCAGCCCGGATTGAAAAACAAGCATCAGGCTGGTTATCTTATCATTTTTTATAAAACAGAAATCGAGCCGAAATAAATTTCGCGCCCGATTCCAAATGCCTACCGACTCATCGATATTTTCATTCTATGCAATTAAAATTGGAATATTCATCTTACTTCATTCATACATCCTACAACAGAAATAAGCCTAGAACTTATTCGGGCATTAAACTAATCACCAAATCCCAAACTTCATTGGCGGCATCACAAATAAGCTCTGAGTCGCTCTCTGCCAACTGAGGTATATAAAAATAATCCAATTCATCTCGAATCGTTTCAAATTGAGGTTCAACCTGACAACATTGGAAAAAAAGCTGTTTTAGCTCACCAACTGGTTCTTTTTTGTTGACAATCAAAAATGCTTTTAACAGATTGCTGACTCCAACCTGAAATTTCTGCAATGCCTCACCAGGTTCTCTGACAATCATCTCTTCAGCCTGTTCAAACAATTGGTCCGACTCTTCCAGTAAGTCTTCAACTTCCATTTTCTAAAAGGCCTCCTGTTATAGCTATTACTCTATTACATTATTTCTCGATTACCCATTATTTCCCTTTTAATATCAATAAATTTACCAACTATTTTCGGTACCCTTTCCATTGGTTATTATATCAAGGTAATCTATCCATCAATTTTCTTTTCATTTATGCAGCCTTTAATTGTTCCCGCAACCAACTACCAGAAACCTTCTCTTTCTGAAGTAAATCCTGAACGACTTTGTCGATGACCCGGCCCCGTTCTTTTAGGATTTCCCGTACTCGTTCCTTCTGTTCATTAAGAATTTCAGTCATCACTTCAAAAAGACGCTCTTTTCCCAAACAATCTTCTTGGACAATACCCAATCTCGATAATCCTGTAAGAATAATCTGTTTGGCAATGTTCGTTGCTTGTTCAAAATCATTCGAAGCGCCGGTACTCCAGTTTCCATATTCCAGCTCTTCGGATAAAGCCCCTCCCAAACAAATACAAATTTGGTCTAGTAAATAGTCTTTTGTATATAGATATTGTTCCTGAAGTTGCGCTTGCCGCATAAACCCTAATGCCTTACCCCGCGGAATTACTGTTAAAGTTGCCACTGACTCCGGGCGCAACAATTCACTAATTAGAGCATGACCGACTTCATGAACGGCGACTCTTTTTAATTCTGCTGCGTCCGGCTGACGCTCCAATTTTTCGCCCATCATAACTTTATCAATGGCCTCCCGAATATCATCCATCACGATTTCTCTTCGATTCCGTCGATAAGCCAAAATAGCCGCTTCATTTAATAGCGATTCCAAATGAGCACCGGAAAAACCAAAAGTATCTTTGGCTACCTCATCCAAGTTTACTTCCTTCGCCAATGGTTTCCCTTTCGCATGAATGTTTAAAATATGAATCCGTCCTTCCTTATCCGGCAGATCCACTTTGACTTGACGGTCAAACCGGCCTGGTCGCAAAATAGCCGCATCTAATAAATCAGCCCGATTGGTCGCTGCAATTAAAACGACTTTTACCGCTTCATTCTGCTTCAAACCATCCATTTCAACCAACAACTGATTAAGTGTTTGATCATACTCCAAATGGGAACTGTGATTGCCCCTTTTTCCTGCAATAACTTCAATCTCATCAATAAAAATAATAGCGCTTTTCTTTCCGTCTTTTTGCGCTTGTTGTCTGGCTTTATGGAAAAGCTGTCTGACCCGTTGTGCCCCGACTCCGGCATACATCTCGATAAAGCTTGATCCATCTAAGGCCACAAATGCTGAATCAGTATAACTAGCAGCTGCCTTAGCCATTAAAGTTTTTCCTGTACCCGGAGGGCCCGTGAGTAAAATGCCTTTCAAAGGGCGAATTCCTCGTTTACTTAGTTCTTCCTGATCTCCTCTTACAAAATCAAGAGCCTCCAGTAATTCTCTTTTCGCCACTTGCTGACCGCCTATATCATCAAAGCTCACCTGAAAAGATTTGCTGCTTACCTGGCCGCCGAGCATTTCCGGACTTCTACCCGCCATTTTCCCCTGAGTAAAAAAGTATAAGACAGTTAAAGCACAAGCGATCAATAATAAAGGCGTCAAATCGATTCCACGCCAAAATAAAAATACTAATATACCACAGCCAGCCCCAATAAGCCATTCAAAGTATTTCCTCATGATGCATCACCTCCGCCCAAAATATTGTTCTTCTCCAGTTGCAAGTGAATAGGTAGGACCTCATATAAATAGTCCCGCCCTTTTTCAAGCTGCAGATACATGTTTTTTTGACTAAAATAGGCTTTGGCTTTTACGCCTTTACACCCATCAAGTGCTGACTTTAGCTGGATATAATGACCGGATACAATTGCTTCCTCCAAATTGAAAGATAATTGGTAACGCAGACTCTCTAGATCATGATTTCGATGATCCACAATTTTAATATTCTTAATCGGCTGATTGTAATAATTGTTAATCTTCTGTTGAACATAATCCAAAACATATTGTAAATCGTCGACTTTTTGCAACTTTATCGTGACTATGAGTCCATCTTTCTCCTCTTTGACCTTAAAGTCACGGATTGCTTTCATTTGATGTAAATCTCTTTGCAACGGATCCTCTACCTTTAATTTGGCAGTCAAGGCTTGTCCGCCAAAAAGGACGCCGATAGTCACACAAAAAGCAAGTACTATCAAACCGATTTGCAAATTTTTAATTCGTTTCACAAAATTTCCTCCTAACTTTATAGCGGTTATCTATCCACCAAAATGATATCTATCTTATTGGAAACAGAAGGCGTACCAATGACAGTTTACATAACAATTTTATCATAAAGCATTTCATCATAATAGTGGCGATTATTGGATCATCATCACAGCTAACGAAGTCGTTAAAAACCGGAATTCTAATCTAAGAATACCTTATAAAACCAGTATCCAATGTATAATATAAAGGGGTTGCT
Source organism: Bacillota bacterium (assembly GCA_003501335.1). Lineage (GTDB taxonomy): Bacteria > Bacillota > UBA4882 > UBA8346 > UBA8346 > UBA8346. The sequence goes on along the minus strand of DNPQ01000275.1, from coordinate 35 downwards.
ATTGGGTCATAAAAAAAAGAGCCTGAATCGGCTCT
>DNPQ01000311.1 GCA_003501335.1 Bacillota bacterium | reverse complement strand
GGAAATTATATTGAATATGGAAGACGCGACTCCGAAAGGGACGGGTCTTTTATTTTTGCGTTCTAACAGGATAGATATTATAAAGTTTAAATATGTTTCCAAAATGTAAAAAGATGGCCAAGAAAAGGAGGAATTTCTAAAATATGCTAGAAATATATTCACAAACGTTTGTTAAATTTTGTTTATTTTTTTGCTTTTTTCATTGAGTTAACCTGGTAAAAGAGATCCATAGGACTTATTCATAGGATAATTAAAAGTGAAGGGGAAAAGCTTGCTGAATAAGGATGGATCATAAAACTTTTTAGTTTATCATTAGAATAAAAGAATTAGGAATACGATCAATAAAATGGAATAAATTGATCGTATTAATACAAATAGTTAGCAAACGTTTGCTAAAAAAGCTAATGATTTTTAATTCTATCCATGGAGGGTTTCCAATGTCGGTTCAACCTGTAAACTTTGAAGAGAGGGCAAAACATTTGGTATCCAAAATGACTTTAGAGGAAAAAGTCAACCAAATGGTTTATAATGCGCCGGCTATACCCAGATTGGGAGTTTCCTCTTATAACTGGTGGAATGAAGCCTTACATGGTGTAGCTAGGGCTGGTACGGCTACGGTTTTTCCCCAAGCCATTGGAATGGCTGCAACATTTGATAAAGATTTGATTTTTGAAATAGCCGAAGTGATCTCCTTCGAGGCGCGAGCGAAGTATCATGAATCTCAAAAGCATCATGATCATGGTATTTATAAAGGATTGACCTTTTGGTCCCCTAATGTCAATATTTTTCGGGATCCCCGTTGGGGCCGGGGCCATGAAACCTATGGCGAAGATCCGTATTTAACCGGAAGACTGGCGGTAGCTTTCATCAAAGGACTTCAGGGAAATGATCCGACCTATTTAAAAGTGGCGGCTTGTGCTAAACATTTTGCGGTCCATAGCGGTCCGGAAAGTGAAAGGCATAGTTTTGATGCGTTTGTGTCCGAAAAAGACTTACGGGAAACCTATCTTCCGGCGTTTAAAGAATGTGTCAAGGAAGCGAAAGTGGCCGGGGTTATGGGAGCCTATAACCGGACCAACGGGGAACCTTGTTGCGGGAGTGCAACATTGTTGCAAAAAATTCTCCGGGGTGAATGGGGCTTTACCGGATATATAACCTCGGATTGTTGGGCTATCAAAGATTTTCATGAAAATCACATGGTTACCCGAACAGCTCCCGAGTCGGTGGCCCTGGCGGTGAATAACGGATGCGATCTAAACTGCGGCAATATGTTTTTGAACTTGCTTATCGCTTGCCGGGAAGGCTTGGTTCATGAAGAGACTATTAACGATGCGGTAACAAGATTGATGGTCACCCGAATGAAATTGGGGATGTTTGATGATCCGGAACAGGTTTCTTATACTGCAATACCATTTGAAAAAAATGATTGTGAGGAACACCGTCAATTGGCGTTGGAAGCCTCCAAAAAGTCTTTGGTACTCTTAAAGAATGCTGAACATTTATTGCCGTTGGATAAAGGCCAAATCAATTCCATAGGAGTTATCGGGCCTAACGCCAATAGTCGGGAAGCTTTGATAGGAAACTATTATGGCACTGCATCACGGTATGTAACAGTACTGGAAGGAATTAATCAAGTATTGGAAGGAAAAGTAAGAATACATTATAGTCAAGGATGCCATTTATATAAAGATAAAGTCGAAGGCTTGGCCGATCCGAAGGATCGTTTTTCCGAAGCGATTGCTGTCGCTCAAAAGAGTGATATCGTTGTCATGTGTTTGGGTTTAGATGCCAGCATCGAGGGGGAAGAAGGAGATACTTCCAATGAATATGCCAGTGGTGATAAAAAACATCTGAATCTTCCCGGCCTTCAGGAAGAACTTCTTGAAACAGTTTATGAAGTGGGGAAACCCATTATTCTAGTATTACTTTCGGGGAGCGCCTTAGCTGTTACATGGGCGGATGATTATATCCCAGCTATTATTCAGGGATGGTATCCTGGCGAAGAGGGAGGTAAAGCGGTTGCATCATTGATATTTGGTGAATACAGCCCATCCGGCCGCTTACCGGTAACCTTTTATCGCAGCACCGAAGAACTTCCTGACTTCAGAGATTATTCCATGAAGAATCGGACTTATCGTTATATGACGACTGAAGCGCTTTATCCTTTCGGCTATGGTCTTAGTTACACCCGGTTTGAATATCGGGAGATTGAGCTCGCCCAATCGAAAATACAGGTTGGCGAAAATATCATTTGTAATGTCAAAATTAAGAATGTCGGGACTGTTGCATCGGATGAAATCATACAATTGTACCTCAAAGATGTAGAAGCCAGTGTTGAGATTCCCAAATGGCAGTTGCGTGGAATCCAGAGAGTTTTTCTAAAGCCCGGCGAAGAAAAAGAACTGTCATTCCTGTTGACTCCGAGAATGATGGCCCTTATTGACCAAAAAGGAAAATGCATTTTGGAACCGGGTTTGTTTGAGATTTATGTTGGCGGGAGCCAACCGGATGAGAGAAGCCAAACACTTACAGGAGTCCGGGTACTAAAAACTGTCGCTGAAGTCGTTGGTTCCTCAGTTGAACTTGAATATTGAATTTTCGATATCCGTTGAAGGAAATTCGTGAAGTATATATTGTCGAAGAATGAGCGGGAGGTGAGTTATTTCCAAAAAAAGGATGAAGATTTTGATTGAAAGATAAAAAGAATGGAGGAAATGAAGAATGAAAAAAGAAAGAATTGTATTGATTTGTTGTTTGTGTGTTTTAATGATTGCTTTATTGGTTCC
>DNPQ01000418.1:19304-21091 GCA_003501335.1 Bacillota bacterium | reverse complement strand
TGACGGCTCTTTCTTCCCGTAACGACCAACCAGAAAAAGCCAGCCGTCCATTTGACGCTGAGCGGGATGGTTTTGTCATGGGCGAAGGCTCAGGTATTGTAATTTTGGAAGAATTGGAACACGCTCAAAACCGGGGAGCCAAAATCTATGCCGAGGTTATCGGATTGGGCATGAACAGTGATGCCTATCATATTACTTCTCCGGCGCCGGATGGTTCAGGCGCAGCCCGTTGTATGGAGCTGGCCCTTAAATCCGCAGGCATTCAGGGAGATGAAGTTGATTATATCAACGCTCATGGAACTTCGACTCAAGTCAATGATTCCATGGAAACCAAAGCGATTAAAATGGTCTTTGGCGATCATGCCCGAAAAATCCTGGTCAATTCGACCAAATCCATGACCGGTCATTTATTGGGAGCGACCGGCGCCATCGAAGCGGCCTATACCGCTCTGGCCTTGTTCCATCAAGTTTCACCGCCAACCATTAACCAAGAGCATCCCGATCCGGAATGCGACCTGGATTACGTTGCCAATAAAGCGCGCCCCGCCAAATTACGGGTCGGTATCTCCAATTCCTTCGGTTTTGGATCCACCAACGCCTGCGTTGTTTTAAGACAATTTCAATAAATTAGACAATCAAAAGGAGCCCGGGTATGACAAGCCCGGACTCCTTGGTTACTGGAAACATCTCCAGCTGAATAGCCATTCTTTTCATCCAAAAATCCGGTTCCGGATTTTTATTTTAGCCCGTTCCGTCGCTCTGACTACATACGGGTCTTTTTTTTGCCGGGAGCGGACAGAATTTAGGTCATTTTGAATGGGTTCAGCTTGATAGTCTAAATTTTTAGCCGCAATCTTAAACCCTCCTTCCGGCTTATCCTCCAAGATTTTCAGCTCCTTTTCACAGATTTCATAGCTTCTTTATAATCTCAAAGACCTTTTTGGGTCTATGATTATTTTATTCCTTTCAATCCATAGAGTAATGGATGATAATCCCTAAAATTATATTTTATTTCATCCTCCCATAGTCGGAATAGTTAATGAAATCCGCTCAAAATAGGTTAACAGTTCATCAACTGTAGCTTCCTGTTTCATCATCATCTTCACAAAAATCTCACCCAGTGCCAAAATAAATTTTTCATCAATGGATGAAAAACCATCCTGTTCTAAAAATATATGGAATAACAAATGAATGCCCTTTCCAAGTTGTAATTTCATGCCAAAGGCCTTCTCCGGCGCTAATGAATTTGCATTTTCCGCCACAACGAGCCTTGATAATAAGGAATGGGCAAGTCCCCAGTTCCCTTCGGGGTTTATTAAGGTAATTGCTATTTTTAGTGCCGGAAAAGCCTCCCAGAATGAAGCCAGTAATTCCCGGAGCAGAAATGGTATTTTAAACGCTTCCCATTCTTCAATTTTCAGCCACCGAAGGATCAATGACCAACGCAAGCCTTCTTCTTGCACCAATTCTTCAATTTCCTCTCCGGTAATTTCTCCCGAAGCTTCTGTTAGTTCCTCTTGAAATTCCTTCGTCCACTGCACTCCCCCTTTACTGATATTAAAATACGGGAAAAGCAAGCAAACCAATAGGATGACTGCTCCCAAAGCCACTGTAACGATTCTGCCCAAAACAATGATCAACGGGGAATTAAATATTTTATACTGCGGTGAAAGGATAAAATTGCTTAACTCATTACCCGGTAAATCCAAATGCTTCATATTAAAAAAGAGAATTCCCGCAACCAAAGGTATATAGATAGCCCACCATAACCAGAGTCTATTTTTGGT
>DNPQ01000418.1:15770-18945 GCA_003501335.1 Bacillota bacterium | reverse complement strand
TGAAATAAATATTTAGGAGCGGAGACAAACCATTCGATTTCGAAATAAATTTGCGGCAGGTAGTCAAGGAGCTTAAAATGTTACTAAAGCTGTGTTCCGGTGGTCACTGATCATCATAAGTTATAATAGGGTAAAAACCCAAGATGTTTTCCAATGTCGAGAATGTTTGCCTGAAAGGGGGAATCCGAATGTCGAAACATCATCATCACCATCATCATGATTGCGACAATGGATGTTCAAAACCTGAGGAATGTGGAAATCCAAAGGGTGAGGGCTGGCCTGAATGCCTATCTGGAAAAAGTAACGGGACTTTTTTAATCTTCCTGGTGTTAATAATTTTGGCCTTTAGTTGTATGGGTGGAGGGGGATTTTAATCGCTTCAAAAAAACTTTTTATAAAAATTCTGGCTGTTTTGATTTGATTTTGTCCTTTAGATAATCGGATTGCCTGAATAACAATGAAAAAGGACTGTCCTCAAAAGCAATTTTAAGATAAAAATAAACAATATGAAATTCGCCGGTTCGATGATGCTTATATTGTATATTTTAGGAGTCGTAAACTACTTTTGGACAGCCCTTATTACTTTAGCATACCAGGGTCAGGCTATCCGAATCAGATTGTTTTCAACCATATATTGTTCTATAGCCCTGCTCTCTTTCTCGGTCAAATTATCAAAGCGCAAGCCATAATTAAATAAATTATAGATACCTTTTTGAAGGTGTACTACGGTAGCTTTCGTAGTCATTTTGCCGCCTATTCCCGCCAAATAAAAGCTAAGCGTTAATTTTTGGCCGGTCTCAAACTGATCTAATGATAACATGCCGATACCCTCTGTGGTAAGGTTCTCAATATAACCGCAGTCACTATGCGTCTGGCCGTCGATAAAAATCTCGGCTGCAATGTGGGTGTTAATACGGGACTCTTTCCGGAACTCTTGATCCATCACTTATTTACCTCTTTTCGCAAATAATAAGTAGGTATGGCATGAATATATCATGCTTTGCATGTAAATCATGCTTTCCAACTTCTTATTATAACTATCGACCGGTTACAAAAAAAATTTACACTTTTTATGAACCAATTTGTAAATTTTTTTTACCTTCGGCAAGAGATGATGGCAATTTTGCTATTCGGATTCCATAGTAACCGTTACGATTTGATGTAATGCTTGCCAATCAGTTACCGGATCAAAACAACGTTGGGCTGAGCAAGGGTAACACGTCGGTTTTCCTTCCAGACTAAGCCGATCCTGGAACAATTCTTTTGCCGGATGGACCGCGTCCTGATGCAAATTATTTTTCCAAGCTACAATACGGTAAGGTATGTACGAACGCTGCAATTTCTTTAAAATCTCCGGCAAGGCTGCATCCTCACTGATAAATGTGAACCCGTTGATTCCTTGATAATACATATCCAACGCCCCGATTAAACCGGCGTAAGCCCATATTCCCTTGGCCATCATTTCCCGATAAGCCCTGAATATCCCTTCGGCCTCCTGATAAAAATCATTCCGGCCTGTAAATGCCTGAAGTCTCAACAAATTTTCACAATGGACCGATACTCCGCTGGGAATAGCCTGATCTTCACCGGATAACGGCCTGGTAAATAAATTATTAGTTCCTGCAGCCGTATAATAGTGACCATTTCCGTCCTTTCCAAATTCTTTGATAGCGACCGCGGTTAGTTCCAGACTGCGTTTTAGCCAGACTTCGTCAAAATCGGCTTCATAAAGATCAAGAAAGGCCTGACTAAGGAAAGTATAATCATCCAGGATAGCTTCTACTTTAGCCTGGCCATCCTTATAAATACGGGCTAACCGGCCGTCAGGCAGCCGTAACGAATCCCAAATAAAATTCCCCGCTCTTTTCGCCGACTGATAATCTTCTTCCCTGCCCAATACTTGATAAGCATAGGCTAAAGCTCCCATCATCAAACCATTCCAGCCGGTGATGATTTTTTCATCACGGAACGGTTTAACCCTGGCTTCACGGGCCTTGAAAATTCGTTCCTTAGCATTTTTTATTTTTTGCCGGATACCGGGGTCAAGTTCGGAAGGTTTCAACGGCGCCGTTGATTTTGTCAAACGATTCAGGATATTTGCCCCTTCAAAATTTCCCTTGGCGCTGATCCGGTAATTTTCCGCCAATAATTGAGCCTCTTCCGCTCCCAAAACCTGTTGGACCTCTGATAATTTCCAGACAAAAAATTTGCCTTCCACGCCTTCACTGTCGGCATCCTGGGTTGCATAAAAACCGCCTTCGGGCGCAGTCATTTCCCGTCTGATATAATCCGCGGTTTGGCAAACCACATCTTGAAATTCTTCATAGTGGGTCAATTGATAGCCGATGGTGTATATTTTCAGCAGCTGGGCATTGTCGTACAGCATCTTCTCAAAATGGGGCACCAGCCATTTTTCATCCGTCGAATACCGATGAAACCCTCCTCCCAGTTGATCATAGATCCCTCCTTGCGCCATTTTCCGGAGAGTGAAAATAGCATGTTCCCTCAAAGCCGGTTGCTGGTATTTTTCACCCAGCCTTAAAAAGAGCTGCAAAAACGAGGGATTGGGAAATTTGGGGGCCTGGCCGAACCCGCCGTTTTCCGGATCAATGGCTGTTTTATAAAGTTCTAAACCCGCTTTTAAGGGCAATTCTCTTTCGGGAGTTTTATGAACATCCGAAATTTCTTGGCCCGGTTTTAAGAAATTACCAAGTTCCCGGGATGCTTCTTGAATATCCCCTCTTTGATTTTGCCATTTGTCATGAATCCCCTGTAACAACTGAGGAAAACTGATCCGGCCATATATCGAAACGGGGGGAAAATAAGTGCCTCCAAAGAAAGGCCGTTGTTCATGATCTAAGAATGCGGTTAAGGGCCAGCCGCCTTGTCCGGTAATGGCCTGGACCGCCTGTTGATAAAGTTGGTCGATATCCGGCCGTTCTTCCCGGTCGACCTTGATATTGACAAAATATTCATTCATCAAGTGGGCAATTTCAGGATTCTCAAAGGACTCCCGCTCCATGACATGGCACCAATGACAGGCTGAATAGCCGCACGATAGCAAAATTGGTTTGTCTTCTTGTCTGGCTTTTTGAAAAGCTTCTTCGCCCCAAGGGAACCAATCTACAGGGTTGTGAGCGTGCTGGAGAAGATATGGACTGGTTTCGTGGATCAG
>DNPQ01000418.1:8436-15478 GCA_003501335.1 Bacillota bacterium | reverse complement strand
GGTTGGTGGATTGGGGTACGGACATTTGAGCATCATCCTTTTTGAACACTTTTTTGTTTTATAGCATGCCCAAAGTGGAGGAATTCCTTCGCAATTTAGGCTCTCAAAAGCATGATTTAAAAAATTGAACTTCATTTTGGTTAATATTTGCTAATTATAAATATTCAGCAACCCTTTAATTCGTCTAATAAGTTCTTTGCGTACATTTTCGGGTTCTAAACATTCGCACTTGTCCCCAAGACTTAGTAAAATATTATAACCCAATTCATCCTCCGCAAATGGAAAGTTGACTATAAATTTATTATTACCGTAAGGTTCAATATTGTTTTCGCCACAACGTTCAATAATTCGTTCTCTTAGGCTCTCGTCAACCAACAATTTAATTGTGATTAGCCTTTTATCGATCCATTCAGAACCATTTAGTGGTTTGGCATGAAATTCCCGTGGGGTAAAGATAGAATTTATTATTTCCAGTGCTGACATACGAGGTATTTTAAAAACACGAAAATCTTGTCTTGAAGTACAATAACCTTGTAAGTACCAACTTCCCTCTTTTAATACGAGTTGATAAGGTTCGATTTTCCTATCACTTTTTTTCCCACTTCCATCAAAATACTGAAATGAAATATATTTGCTGTCGTCCAATGCTTTTTTAATTTTTTCAAGGTTTGTTTGTAAATCTTTATTTCCAGCCCATGCTGTCAAGTCAATAGAAATTTGGGTTGATTTTAATTCAATATCTCTAAATTGTTCTTTAGGAAGTAAACTTTTTACTTTTTCCAGAGTACCTATAATTTCTTTTTGTGATAGGGTGGTGGAAATACTTCCCAATCCCATTAAAAGTGTTGAAATATCCGAAGGAGTAAAAAATTTCTTATCTATTTTATATTCAGACATAATGCCAATACCACCGTCAACACCAGGACAGGTAACAATGGGTATCCCTGCTAAAGATATTGTTTCGATATCTCGATATATAGTGCGCGGTGTCACCTCAAATATTTTAGCGAGTTTTGTGGCACTGATTTTTTCACAATTAAGCAAAACCATAATTATGGACATTAACCTATCTATTTTCAATTGAATCGCTCCTTAAAATTATCCATCGGTTTATCGTATAACCCTGACATAAGGATGTCAAGGTTCGTGTGATATATTAAAATTGTAAAATGTCTTATATGATAAAATAAATTACCAGGAGGAAGTTAGATGGATTTTTTACAAGAATTAAATAGGATTATGGGGGAGCAAAATGAGATCGCTTTAGCAACTTGTGTAGATAATATCCCTAATGTTAGAATTGTGAATTTTTGTTATGATACTCAAAAGAAAGGGGTTTTGTATTTTTCAACATTTGGAAATAACGCAAAGGTAGAAGAATTTTCAAAAAATAATTCAGTAGCGTTTACGACTGTTCCACATACGGGCAATGAACACGTTCGCGCTACAAATGCGACCGTTCAAAAAAGTAAATTGACAATATTCGACTTAAAAGAGGCGTTTGTGAAAAAAATTCCTAGTTACGAAATAATAATAGAACAAGCTGGAAATCAGTTGGTTCTTCATGAAGTTCATTTTAGAGAAGCAGCTATAACTATTGATTTTACCAAATCTGGTACAGTAACTCTCTAATTTCATGAATTTAAAAATGCGAAGTGAGGGATTATTTGTCCCCCACTTCTTTTACTTCAATTATTCCGGTTGCTGTGCATACTTCCAAATATGGGAATATGGGAGCCTTTATGGGGGATACTCGGAATCCATAATTTATTATCCTCCTCTTGGAAATGGTGTCTTTAACAAACATGCCACCAATGACATGCGCTATAACCGCAAGAAAGCAAGATGGGCTTATCTCCTTGCTTGGCTTTTTGGAAAGCTTCGTCACCCCAGGGATACCAGTCGACCGGGTTGTGGGCGTGTTGAAGTAAATATGGGGAACTTTCATTCATTAACCGATTAGTGTATTGGGGTTCGGACATGTATCTAACATCCTTTTTGGGTGTACTTTTAGCTTTAAGTGTACCCAAAATAGGTGAAATTAAATGAGGATATCGTCGATCCAGTAAATCAAAAATGTGTATAACATTCCAAGTGGTAATCCGGGTTTAATTATAACTCATCTGAAATCTTAGTGTGCACTACCAAATTGAATTACGAAACCACCTGCAACAATAATTGCTAATCCTAACCAAGTAGAATATGGTATATTCTCCTTAAAAAGAAATTGTCCACACAAGACACTCACTATTGCAAATACAGCTACATAAACACCCAATAATTTAGAAAAATCCCAGTTTATTGTATTGACAAGCAGACCATAACCAGCCAATATAAGACCACCAATTACAATAAATAAGAGGCTTGTTCCTCGTAGTCCTTTTCGAATAATAGCATCTCCGCCAACCTCTAATAAAGCCGCTCCCAAAAAGATTAGCCACGTTGTAAAAGATAAATCGAGTTTTCCCATTTGATTATCTCCTAACTTCAGTGTTCAGAGTTTTTCTATTTCTTTACTATACCGTATTATAACAACACTAATATAGAGAAACAAATAATCTTTACGCTTTTTTAATGATTTGGATAATATGCCCAAACGGTTACTCTAAGTTCGAGGAAATATAATGTTTTATATTTTAGTATTTTCAACAAAACTGTTATTAGGAATTAAATAAAAGAATTCAATCATCTTATTGTAACATTAAACATATAACTATAGTAATCAAGCGGTTTCCCTAAAACAACACCTAATTAAATTATCATAGTAAGGGGTTGAGTTAGTTTGCTTTACCCAAAAAAAGTGATCGAACCCGAGCCCAATAATCCATCCCAGTTAATTCCGGTAGGCTTTGTTTCCCAAACCGAAGAACCCACCGACGAAGAAGTTTATACAATGATTGATGAGGCGCTCATCCAAATCCTGGGTCCCGATGGACTCAGGTCCATCATCAAACCCGGCGATAAAGTGGTGATCAAGGTCAATCTTGTCGGTCCGCAGATCGGAAAGCGCGGTGAAAAAGGCCGGGGTTGTGATACCGATCCGCGCATTGTCCGCTATGTAGCGGAGAAAGTGCGCGAAATTATTGGCTTTGATGGAAGCTCTGATCTCAAAGTGGTTGACGCGACCTTCTATGCCAATTCAAATCCTTCGCTGAAATCGGAAAAATCCAGTTTCTATTGGGGACGCCTGGAACGAAACGACGACAATGCCTTGGATAACAACAATATCTGTTACGATGGCGATGCCGATGGATTTCTGGATGGAACTTCCCAGGCTCAATTAGTGAATCTGGATGCGCTCGATGCCGGGCGCCGTCAGAGCTGCCAGGTTCAACCCGTGTCTTCCCAACCCTTAACCGCATGTCTGCCCAATTTATTACGGACTCGCCAGGAAGCCGGAGACTCTGATGAATATTGCGATGTCTTAATTGGCATCCCGGTTTTAAAAAGCCATGGCATTGCCGGCATAAGCGGAGGATTAAAACTCCATTACGGGTTCCGCTCTCTCTACACTCTGCCGGGCGACCCCGGCCGGCTAAACCACAACGGCGTATATCGTGATGAGCATGGCTTTGGAAATAAACGCAATCTTCTAAATTATCTCTGCGCCGAACATTTAATCCGAAGCTATGATCTGGTGATTATGGACTGTTTGACCGGAAACCGTAGGGGACCCCTGAGTCCGAGTCTCTCTTTATTCGAAGCGGACCAAAACGAGCCGGTCGACTATATTTATACCAACGCCATTCTCGCCTCCAGAGACCCGGTCGCCATTGATACCGTTGCCGCAGTTTTGGGCGGCTATGAACCCAGCTCAATCGACTTGCTGGAAATTGCCTACCAGAACGGTCTGGGCACCAATGACCTGAAATCCATTCAACTCTCCGGGTTTGTCAATTTCGGAAGACTTCGCCAATCTCTTTACGAACGGTATGGGCCGCAAAACCGCTATCCTTTCAAAGACGGTTGGGGCGATGCCCGGGTGATGAAGCCAAGCAACGCTGTTGTAACTGTAAACAGCATGAAACCGGTTCTGGTAAAGGAAGAAACCTACGCCTTCGAATGGCAAATACAAATCCAAAGCGGTTCCCTGCCGGAACTGGTCCGGGCGGAACTTTGGATTAACGGAAGCCTAATCGCTTGCAAAAACCAGGGCGCATTAGAACACGAACGTTTGGTGGTGGATGTCTCTCCGCTGTTAAACCAATATAGCGCGCTATGGTATAAAATCATTGTCTGGGACCGGACGTTGACTTGCTATGAATCGCAGGAAGCGATTTTTGTACGCTAAGGAAAATAAATTCAGCCGATCGGAGTGATTCGTTTGGTCAACAACCTGGAAAAACAATTGGTTCCGGTGGGATTTGCCAGTCAGCCCAAAGAACCCACTGATCAGGAAGTCTATGCCATGATCGACTCGGTAATGAACCAGATCCTCGGGCCGCAAGGCTTGGCTGCCATGATTAAACCGGGAGATAAAGTCATCCTAAAGGTAAATCTGGTTGGCGCGTCGGTCGGAGCACACGGCGAGAAAGGGCGCGGCGTGATTACCGATCCCCGGATCGTACGGTATGTCGCCGAAAAAGTACGGGAAATCATCGGCTTTGCCGAACCCGCCGACTTAATGGTATTGGATGCCACTCATTATACGGATCCCAATCCTTCCCTAAAATCCTCTCCCTCCAGTTTTTATTGGGCCCGGCTCGAACGAAACGGCGACAACGCAGTTGATAACGGCGATGTCTGCTATGACAGCGACGGGGATGGCATTTTAGACGGAACGTCCCGGGCGCGAATCGTGAACGCCGATTCCATCGACTCGGCCCGCCGGCAAGCCTATCCGGTCAAAGTGGCGGATTCGGACGATGTCATAGTGTGCCTGCCTAAGTTGCTCCGTACTCGCGAGGAAGCCGGCGGCTCCGATGAATATTGCGATGTACTCATCGGGCTTCCGCTCTTGAAGAGTCATGGTTTGGTGGGAATCACAGGCGCCTTGAAGCTTCATTACGGTTTGCGGCATTTTCTGGGTATGCAAGGCGATACGGGCCGTTACGGACATAACGGACTTTATATCGATGCCAGCGGCTATCATCACAAACAAGATTTAATAAACTATTTGTGCGCCCAACAGTTAGTCCGCAAGTACGACTTGGTCATTATGGACTGCCTGGCCGGAAACCGCAAGGGCCCCACCAACCCATACGGCGAAATCTCCAACAATCCATATCCCGATGAAGCGGTGGATTATGTCTTGACCCATGCGATCATGGCGGGGCGAGACCCGGTCGCCATCGATACGGTGGAAACCGTCCTTGCCGGCTACGATCCGGGATCAATCCCCTTGTTGGAAACAGCTGTGCGTAACGGATTGGGGACCGGTGATCCCCAATGGATTGATTTACAGGCCCTTACCGAGTTTGGGGAGCATCGTCAAACTCTATACAACAGCTATACACGGGATCAATATCCGTTTCAGGACGGCTGGGGTGAAGCGCGCATCCGAGAAAACTTTGTGTCTAACTTTAATGTCCAGTTTACCCCGCCCCACTTGGAACATGACGAGGTTTATTCCATCGAATATGAGATAGGAAGCCAATCCAAGCCAAAATTACAGTTGGTCCGGGTCGAATTGTGGGTTTTCAATCAGCGTTTGGATTTTCTAAATCAGGATCGCATGGAACCAGGATCCACTCTGGAACATGGCCGGTTTGAAGTTGACCTGGCCAAAACGGGACTTCCGAAAGGCACCTACCTCCCTTGGCGGCTGATCCTTTGGGATGAATCCTTCAACTGCACGTTCTCCTCGGAAATAGACGTTCTGTTTTCATAGGGACAGTGAAATCGTATTCCCTTATCGGTAAGTTATTGAAAAGAGAAAACAATGAATGGGCCGGTCAGTCAAATGATCCGACCCATTTATTTCTTTCCCATACTTAAAAGAAGACAACACTTTGTTATATACTTGCTTCAAAATGTTTATCAACATTCCAACCTGACCTACTTTTTCACCCAGTAAATAGTATTTCATTGACTTCCTTAAAGCCTTGGAGGATAATCCTGCATTAAGCGAGAGACAATAGGATTAAAATTGCCGGTGGTGATTGATTAAGTGAGTTTTAGGGACAAAATTGGCTTTATGCAAGACCGATTCACCCAAGGAATTATAGCCGGTATTATTGGGTGGTTTTTTCAAGCCGTTTTTACTTTAAGTTTGTTTGCCTTAAAAGTAAGCAAATTAGCTTTTGCCGATTTTGGAGCGGTATTGGCATTTAACCATAGAGCCAAAGGGGTATTGGAGTTCCTGCTGGCTGAATGGATAGTCCTCGTAATGCAAGCAGCCCTGGGTGGGGTTTTTGCATGGTGGATGAAGGGAATCGCCAGCGCCAATATCCTTATAAAGGGAGCTTTTTTTGGCGGCTTTGCCTGGTTTACCATTTTCACCATAGCAACACTTTATAAATTACCGAAGATTTACCCCATCGGTTCCGGAACAGCGGCAATCATTTTGACCGGTTCCCTAATTTATGGTGTCATGATGGCCTGGGGGTTGTTAATCATCAACCGGAAATTTGGAGTCAAAAATTAAATACAAAAGATTACCCCTTCAATCAACGATGATATTTCCCACATCCAGGTTCTTGAATCCTTTTAGAATTAGAAATTTAATGGTATGGAAAACGATGCATTAATTCAAGGTTAGAATTATTTTGCATTTCTTTATGGTTTGGATTATAATTTTTATCATAAATGGGACTTACTTACAATTATTAAATTAAACTATATTCCAATACCTTTCGCAAATAATCAATGACTTCTCTAAAGAGGTTACAGTCATGCCAAACCGACCTAGCACAGTCTCCCTCAATAGTTTTCAGCACAAATTGGATGCTTTCAAGACCAAGATTGCGCTCCAACAATTGCTAGCCCAATCTCTGCAGGCGGAGTTAGAGTCTTTATCCTCCGACTTTGAATCTTTGAAGCAGTTGTTTGATGCTTCATTCCAGGAAATTGGGTCTACATCAGAGAATTTTGGTGTTACATC
>DNPQ01000418.1:0-8149 GCA_003501335.1 Bacillota bacterium | reverse complement strand
AGAGAATTTTGGTGTTACATCAATCAAATTTGATTCTTCATCGGAGCAATTTGTTGCTTCATCCTCCAAACTTGGTGTTACATCGCTCGGTAATGGGTCTACATCAAAGAATTTTGATGTTCCATCACCCGGTTCTGGGTCTTCATCATTGAATCATGGCGCTTCATCGATTCAGTCTGAGGCGCCAACAACAAACAATGGTGCTTCATCATCCATCCGGGAATTATCGGTACTGATTCAGCGGTCGGCCAGAGAATCTTTAAGAATTTATTTCAGCAAACCCGATATCCCCAGCCGGATGGCACGGATTATCCTGACCCTTAAAGAAAGAAAAAAACTTTCGGTGGCGGAGATGCGGCAGATCACCGGAGTATCCCGAAACTCAATAGGGAGGGATATGAAAGTCCTCAAACTTTTGGGATGGCTTGAATTCCACGGAAGCCGCAAAAACGGTTACTTTACGCTAACGGCCTCATTCCCAGGGGCTTTCTAATTCTTTGCTGTTTCATAAACCAAAAATAATACGGGATCTCCACCAGCAGCATCACACTCCAGCCAATCGCGCAGGCATAAGCCGCCCCGGCGATCCCCGATTGCGGAGTCAATAAATAGACAAAGATCACCCGCAACCCAGTCTGAACGGTGGTTCCAATTAAAGTAATGCTCATGTTGCCCATGCCGCGGAAAAAGCCTTGCATGCCATTGGTGAATGACGGGAACAGATAAAAAAGCGCCATCAAACTCAGATATTGGCTGCCTAATTCGATAATCGGCCGATTCCCCCGGGTAACAAATAGCCCCATCATTGACGATTTAAACAAGGCAACAACGACGCCAATTAAGGCCCAGTAGCCGAATTCCAATAGCAGACCTTTTTGAAAGCCTTTACGGATTCGCTCGTGTTTCCCGGCCCCTTTATTTTGGGCCACAAATGTGGTAATACCCTGGGCGATACTTTGCTGGGGGATAAATGCATAATCGTCCACGCGATTGACTGCGTTAAAAGCGGCTATCATATCGACTCCCATAGGATTGATAGCTCCCTGGATTAAAAGTTTGCCAACCGGCTGACAGGATTGTTGTAATGCTGTGATACCGCCGTATTGCAATATTCTTTGCAGCAGTTTGCCATCGACACGAAACTCACCCTTTTTCAGCTGCAGCATGGGTATTTTTCGATAAACGTATCTGATGCAGAGAATCGCCGAAGTGGCCTCGGCGATCACGGTCGTTGTCGCGGAACAGGCAATCCCGAAGCCCAAACCGCCGATAAAGATTAAATCCAAAACTCCGTTCAGGATAGCGGAAAAAGCCAAAAATTTTAAAGGCGTCTTTGAATCGCCGACACTTTTCAGGGCCGCAGACACAGCGTTATAGAAGTACGTAAAAGGCGCGCCTAAAAAGGTAATCCTTAAGTAAACGGTCGCTGCGCCCAAAATTTCGCCCGGCACACGCAAAGCCTGCAGCAATGGTTTAGCAACCGCTATACCCAGAACGGCAACGAGGATGGAAAAGAAAAACCCAAATACAGTTGTCGTTGCCATCGTTTTCTTCAGCATAGCATCATTTTTGGCTCCAAAAAATTCGCTCATTAATACCGCAGCGCCGATACATATACCGGAAATACCGAGAATGACGATATTCATTACCGGGCTGGCCGTACCGACTGCCGCCAGGGCATTTTTCCCGATAAACCGGCCGACGATAATGGAATCCACCGCATTGTAGGTGAGCTGAAACAAGTTGCCTACTATTAAGGGAATTGCATAGGTTACTAAATGTTTGAAAATATTTCCTTGGGTCATCCGGACTGCAGCCATCTTGATGCTCCTTACTATCTTGTCCTGTTCATTCTGCTATCTTTCATTATAGCCCGGTTACTAAAATTTGAATGTAAATGTTTTAATATTCTTCCATTCGCTCAATCAATAAGATCATCTCCTCAGCTTGGGCGTTGCGTTCGAATGGATCCGATTTTTTTAATGAACCATAATCTCCGGCCTAAAAAAGAAGAGACAAGCTTTTTGCTCATCTCTCCCTCTTATTTTAGACTCTTGACTGTATGACCCATTTGAAATTCTGATTGTTTGATCGTCTGATCGTAACTTATTTTGGGACTACATCCCTCTCCGTAGCTATCAAGAAGTAATTGAACCGAAAACAATTATGTTTTCAAACGGTTATCAAACCATTTTAAACAATATCCCAGCATGAAACCCCAAATAGTGGCTTCAGCGAAATTGGAAACGACTGTTTTAAGAGGTATAATAAGGAGTCCGGGTACCTTATAAAAAAGTGTCAATACGAAGGCAGCAAACCAAACAGCGATACTAAAGACCCAACTTTTTAATAAATAGTTTGAACTGGATATTTTGGGAATAATAAAGGCGCAAATAATTCCCAGGACTCCACAAAAAACGAAAACCCCTACTACCGAAAAAATTTCTTCGCCCAGATTGGCGCTTTTATGACCATATATCAATATAGCGGCAAAATCTGACCACCGGAGGGTCGTCCATTTTAATGAGGCGGCGACCCATGAAAAAGCAACAACTGGTATCCCCGCTATGACGCCTGCTAAAAAGCCCCTTGTAAATCTATCTTTCAAGACCTCAACCCCTTTACCAATAATATAACTAAAAGGCGACATAAATATTATTTTACAAAGGCTTTTCCTTATTCCTACCATGAACCGATAAAAACCTTTGGCGGTTAAAAGGCACAAAGGGATACCCATTAATGGGATTGTGGGCGTGCTGAAGAAAATATAATAATGAGGCATTCATGCCGGCGGAAAACTTGTAGATTGCAATCGCAGAGTATATAATGATTACTATTCATCAAGAAAAATTTAAAATAATTTTTGACTTTATAAAACAACCGAGTCTCTACCCATTTGATCTGCTGCTACTTACCACGATAGGATGCGATGCCGGTAATCATGATTAGCAAAATTTCAACAGCGCTAAGCACTACTTTTTCTTCATTAAAATACAAAAATTTTCGCTATTTCTGGATCGGCCAATGCGTTTCCTTAACAGGCACCTGGATGCAGCGGACCGCTCAAGTGTGGTTGGTTTATACCCTCACCAAATCGCCATTATTAGTAGGAATTCTGGGGGTTTGCCAATTCCTGCCGATGATGTTGTTTACTCTTTTTGCCGGTGTTTTCGTAGACCGTTTCCCCAAGAAAAAAATACTGTTGCTCACTCAGGCTCTATTCATGCTACAGGCTTTCGCTTTGACTGCCCTGACCTATTTTCATATAGTTCAATATTGGCATGTGCTAATTTTAAGCGCTATTTTCGGCCTGACGCAGACCTTGGATATGCCGGCGCGGCAGTCTTTCTTCATTGAGATGGTCGGACGGAAAGATTTAATGAACGCTATCTCACTAAATTCTACAATAGTAAACCTGGCCAAAATCGTCGGCCCGGCAATCTCAGGCATCGTAATTGTAAAATTCGGTCCGGTCTTTTGCTTTTTCCTGAATGGAATCAGCTATATTGCGGTTCTGTGGGGAATTTTTCTTATTCATACCCCTGATCGGGTAGTTCGCAGAGAGCACCGGAATGTGATGCAAGAAATCAAAGAGGGGATTCAATATATCAAAAAGGACAAGGCTTTGATGAATAATGTCATCATCATGGCCGTTGTCTGCACTTTCGCAATGAACAACGATGTGGTCATTCCGGTATTTGCCAAAACCGCTCTGCAAAAAGGGGCTTACGCTTACACCACGTTAATGTCCGCTGCCGGAGTCGGCTCACTCTGCGGTGCGCTGATCATGGCCGCCATCAGTAAAAAAGGAGTGAAAGAGGGATTACTTATCTTTGATGGCATAAGTACCGCTATCTTACAGATGATCATCGCTTTCTCACGGCAATATTGGCTTTGCATCATCCTGGTCGCCGGGGTCGGATTTATGAATTTGACATTCATCAATACGGCCAACTCAATATTTCAGCTTAAGTCCACTGATGAATACCGGGGAAGGGTCATGGGTGTTTATTCATTTTTAAACCAAGGCTCAACTCCAATCGGAAACTTCTACGCCGGAACGGTCATGGAGCAATGGGGGGGCGGTATGGGCTATCTGGCCTGTGGATTGACAACGTTTTTGCTTATTATTCCGGTTATCGCCAAGAAAAAAACAAGATAGCTACCAAACCCACAGGGAGCGCTTTTTATATCCATTTTAACTTAATCTTAATTATCAAGCATACAAAGGCTATTATACCACATTTAATAACAATTCCATTTTTAAATCCGACTCCAAATACTTATTATTTTCCAACGGAATCTGCTTAAAGTTAAATTTGCGATATAGCCTAATTGCTGCTAATAAAATATGATTTGTAAAAAGGATAACTTTTTTGGCACCTGCGTGTTTGGCAACATTCAGACAATATTCCATCAGTTGATTTCCGATTCCATGGCCTTGATATTGAGCAGTTACAGCAAGTTTAGCCAGTTCAAAAGTTGACTCATCAATATGGATTAATGCCACAGTCCCTACAATTTCTTCCTCATATTTGGCAAGAAAGATATATCCGCCATTATTGATAATAACTTCCTTAGGATTGTTGATAATTCTCAAATCTTCCGGTTCGACGGAAACGTATTTTTCCAACCACTCGTATGACAATCGTTTAAAGTCTTTTTTATACTTTTCTTCAAATTCAATGATCTGTATTTCATCCATGATTTCTACACTCCTCAATCGGCTCTGCTTAGGCTCAATAGATTACTAATTAATTTTCGATATTTAGATATCTCCTTTTACCTCCCTTTCTCACGATTTCCCAGTCCACTTCGATGTTCTGGCGCATTTTGCAAAGAAGTTTCAAAGCAATTTCCTTTTCATCCTCGGTAAAATCTTGAAGGGCGACTTCATCTGAATAGCGCTCCTCTTTTTCTAATAGAGTATAAATGGTCCGGCCTTTATCCGTTGCATAAAGTCTAAGTATTTTTTTATTTTCAGGGTCGTTTCTTTTGATAATAAAGCCTTCTGATGCCAATTTTTGAATAGCCCGCGCGGCTGTTGTTCTATCTACTTTTAACATTTCCGCGACTCTTTCTTGAATGATTCCTGGATTTTCACAAATTCTCACCAAATACAGATATTGTCCTTTAGCCAATTTGTATTGTTTAAACTCCAGATTGCTAATTGTTTCAAAACATCTTGTAATCATACCAATTTCCCGTAATATATTTTTCATTTGATTCACCTTATTTTGTTGCATATTCAATATTATAATTTAATATTATTGCATTTGCAATAAAATGCAACTGTATCTCTAAATAATTTTTACTATTAATACCTTATCACTAGGTAACAATTACGAAAATGAATCTAGGCTCTTACAAATCCTCATTTATTTTTTCTCCTCGACAAAACAAAATAAACCAGTCAAACATCCGTTTAACTGGTTTGTACATTTAATATTCCCCAGGGAACTGTACAATTTTCCCAACTTCGCCAAACTGCCGACCGCATTATAAAGAGCGGAGACTTTGCCGTTTTTATCATCCGATTTAAACGGGAACCAGGCATAACGTTCGACATAAGGCACTTGATCAAGCTTTAGCATTACTTAGCCAAGCCATATTGACACTACTAATTACTGTATGTAGAGTATACAATTATTCCGGCTCCAAATCGCCCCTTTTATACAATACTTTCTCGATGAAAGTCTTTAGCAACTCCGGATCAAATTGTTTTCCGGCATTTTTTTGTAGTTCCGTTATCGCTACGGATTTTGATAATAAATCTCGATATGTTCTTTCATTGGTCATGGCGTCATAAGCGTCTGCTATGGTGATAATTCTTGACTGCAGGGGAATAGCTTCCCCTTTCAAGCCTTTGGGATAGCCCCCGCCATCCCAACGTTCATGATGGGCCAAAACATATTCCGCCATTTTGGATAGATCATTGACCGTACTCAAAATCCGATAGCCCACCTCCGGGTGGCGTTTGATTTCTTTCCATTCAATATCCGTAAGCTTGCCGAGCTTGGTCAGGATACTTTCTCCAATAGCGACTTTACCGATATCATGTATCAAGCCGACGGTTTTTAATTCTTCGATATCTTGGTCAAATAAACCCAGAACTTCCCCCATGCTCTTACATAACTCGGAAACTCTTTGGGAATGAGCTTCTTCCATCTTATTCTTTTCATGCATAGTACTAAGAATGGCTTTAATGGTCCGCCCTTTCATACTCGGACTTTCAAATAGCTTATTCTTATACATATAGTCTTCGGCCCTTTTTAAAATTTCTTGGGCGCTTTCTTCCTGATGATATTTGGTTTCATACCCGAAAGAAATGGAGATGTCGATGGAGTTTACCTTCTCATCCAGGGCAATGTTTTTGATACGCTTGATAATTTCTTCCGCTTCAGCCGGTTCCGTCTGGGGCAACAGAACGATAAATTCATCACCGCCGAACCTGGCTACAATATCATCTTTCCGGCAACCTTTTAAAAGGACTTCAGCGACTTTCTGAATAAGTTTATCACCGGTCCCATGTCCAAGCGAATCGTTAACAAGTTTTAATCCATTCATATCTGCAAAAATAATCGTTAAAGGATAATTACGCGGCGCATCCAACAATTTTAATTCCTGTTCAAAATATCTTCTGTTATACAAACCGGTTAACTGGTCATGATAGCTAAGATAAACGATCTCATGCTCCGATTGTTGACGCTCGGTGATATCAAAAAAGGTTACTACACATCCTTCAAGTTTTTCCTCACGATATTGGGGGTAGGAGAAACATTCAACCGGAAAAAAGGTACCGTCGGCTCGTCTGAATACTTCCCCCAATACATGGGCGCCATTACCGGCTTGCAATGCCTGAAAAATCTGACATCCCTCCAGTGAAATCAGGTTCCCCTTCCTATCCTCAGAATGTATTAAATGATGTATTTTTTTCCCGATGAGTTCATCTTGAAGTTGGTAACCGAGCATTTTTAGACAACTGGAATTACAAAAGGTACAATTCCCCTCCATATCGATACCAACGATCGCTTCTGCAGTTGAATCCAGCAGCAAACGAATATTTTCTTCGCTATTCCTAAGCGAATCATTGGTACGCTCCAACTCCCGGGTCCGTTCTTTCACTTTTTCCTCAAGATAATTGATCAGCGCATAGAGTTGGTCGGCCATTTTGTTAAATGCCCGCGATAATTTGCCGACTTCGTCATTACCGGCAATCTGAACTCTTTGCGAAAAATCGCCCCGGGAAAACTTTTCAGTGGTATGAATCAAATCATAAATGGGTTTTAAAATGATCGCCGTGCTTTTTAAATAGATGAGCACGGCAATCAACAATGCCAGAACCGATAATACCACCGAAACCCAAATGTTTTTGCTGATTTCGGCAATAAACTGTCTCTCAGGAATCACAGTTATGATCAACCAATCCAAACCGGGTTTACGGTACTCGGTTATCCGGATATGGAGCCGATCCGTGCTGTTTTTAGCCAAAAAATTGGCAACCGAATTTTGAAGATACTGATGATAGGACTTGATAATAAAACGGTTCCCGATTTGATCAATGGATATTCGGGCGATTTTATCGCTCGCCAAAATTTTAAAATTGGGTTTTCCTAAGGAGTTGGCAACCATTTTTCCACTGGATTTTTCAACGATGTAGGCTGTGGCGCCCTTATCCTCCGTAATTTCCCACAAATAATGGTTTATTTTGGAAAGAATCATTTGAGTCCCCAAAACACCTTCCAGGGAACCCGCTTGATTATAAATGGGATAAACTGCAGCAATCGCTAAATCATTTTCGCCAAAACGCTTGTAAATCGGACAGAAAACCGGTCTGTGTTCTTTCGTAGCCGCTTTATACCAATCCTGGGTACGGGGGTCAAATTTGCCGTAATCCTCGGCAGGTTTCACCGCAGCCCATTCAGAAAGGAACCATAAATGGCCTCCCGTTTGGCGGCTATTTCTGACAATCTCGGTTTCATTTTTTGAGTTCCGGCGGGCGCCGTAATATTCGCCATTTTCCATGCCATAGGCAAAGCTGCAGATTTCTTGGTTATTTGCTTTGAGCACTTCCGTAAAAAAGCGCTCCCGCTCTCGCGGATCAGCAATATTGACAACCCCATTGGCAATTAAACGGTGATTGGTCTCA
>DNPQ01000368.1:1233-5949 GCA_003501335.1 Bacillota bacterium | reverse complement strand
TTGAAGTCAAGAATATCCGTTACTTCGCCAGTCAACCGTGGCCATTTCCCGATTCTTTAATGGTTGCCTTTATTGCGGAATATGGCGGCGGCGAGATCAAGGTTGATGGCGAGGAGATCGTCGAGGCTGGATGGTATAGCGCAGAAAACCTGCCAACGATACCGGGTAAAATCAGTGTTGCTCGCAAGTTAATTGATTGGTTTAGAGAACATTATTGCAGGTAAATTAGAATTATCATGAGTAGGGTTAACCCATGGTTTTGAATATTTTGAAAGAATTTATGGTATATTTTGGCCGAGTGCCTATACTCTCTATATCTTCTGTTACTGCAGAGTTTTTTGAAGAAAACTCTTTCGAGTTGACGGGAGGATATTCGCCATGCATAAATTAAAACGGAATGAATTTTTAGCGCGCTATCGTCAGGAAAATTTGAAGGAAATGCGTTACCGGGGAATTCAGGAAATTTTGGTGGATCATATCCGGGGGAGTGTCAACCGTTGGCAGGATTTTGACGAACATTTCCAATCCAAAGATGCTGATCAGGAAAAACTCCGTTCGATTTTAAGGGCTTTTGAATCTGGAGTTTCTTTTCCACCGATTCAAGTCTATCAGGTGAAAGAGGATTATTATGTCATTGACGGCAATCACCGGGTTTCGGTGGCCAAAGAAATCCAGCAAATGTATATCGATGCTGAAGTGTTTGAATTATTACCGTCAGGAGATTCGTTGGATCATCTGTTATGGCGGAAAAAGGCGGCCTTTAACCTAAAAACAGGTCTTAATTTGAACTTTACCGATATGGAATCTTACCGTTTGGCCTCGAATTATCTTCTTTTGTACCAGCAGGAGCTTCAGGAAAAGTCCGGACTGAAAATTTCTTTAAAAGAAGCCGCCCGTGACTGGTGGACCGAGGTTTATGAGCCGGGGATTTCATTATTACGTCAGCTTCATATTGAAGAATGTTTTCCCGGGCATAGCCTGGATGATCTTTTTTTATATATTCTCCATCACCAATACACGAAGTCTATTCTGCAAGGAAGGAAGATCCGTTTTCAGGAGGCTCTTTCAGCTTTTGTCAGCACCCAGCCCGATCAAATGGCTCCTTTTATGAATAAACTTTTTCGGGGATTTGTTTTTAAGAAAAAATGCACCCGCTTATGCGGTCAGTGTGCTCATAAGTGTCCGGAGGGTTTGATTTGTTTAGAAAACGGTCAACTGAAAATAGATGCCGAGTGTTCCGGATGCGGACGCTGTACCGATGGTTGCCCGGAACGAAATTTGGTTGCCTATGAAAAGATCAAAGGCAGTCCCCGATTGACAGTGGAAAAAAGTTCAATCGGTTGATTGCAGGGTGGGGGGAGTTTTGGTCATGAATCGAACGGCTAGGCGTTTGATAGCCTTTGTTTTATCCCTTGTGATGGTATTACAATGGATTCCCGTCCATTTTCAAGCTAATCCCACGGCTGTTTGGGCCGTTGAAACCACGGGTAAAATAAAAGATATTTTACCGATGGGATTACCGTTGGAATTTTCTAGACTTGGTAATAGGCCTAAAGATGATGAATACGTTCGACAGTATAACCGGGCGGTCGATGCTTATAATCATGCTCAATATTCAGATGCAATTGCCATTTTGCGTAAGTTGATCCTTACATATAACGACAACCGCTCATCTTTGTATTTATGGGCGGTTTGTATGGCGGAAGACTTTTCAAATAAAACCGACTATAGTAAGGCAATAGCTTACTATAAGACGGCTCTCAATATTCAGCGGGAAACTTTTGTGGAGCACAATATCGCATATTGTTATCAGCAACTTGCGGAGCGTTTAAAAAATACGGATCGCGTCGCTATGCTACTCTATGGCTATCAATTGATCAGTAAGGCTCACCTAAGGGATGATTCATTAGAGACAATTGCTGTCAACCTTTGCAATGTGGTACTCAACCCTCCGCTGGTGGATTATTTTAGTCCCGCGATTGATTGTATCAAGACGGCTTTGGAACAAAAGGACAATCCGTATTTGCACCAGACTTTAGGTTTGATTTATCTTTACCAGAATAATCGTTCTTTGGCCAAAACTGAATTCAAAGCAGTGGTCGATGATTATCCCCGTTCCCCTTTTTACGCCAACTGCCTGGAACGTTACAATAATATAGGGAACGCCCGATACCGGTATCAAGCGCTTTATCCCATCAGAGTTTCTGCCAATAGCAGAGGAGCGGCTTCATTAACGGCCAAGATCATGCTGCAAATTCCGCAATCCTATCGGTATCAAACAGTAAGAAATCTCCGCGTGAGTCTGAACAGTCAAGAGATTGGTTACCAAACCGTTAGGGATCAATTCGGCACATGGTTTCTTCGTTTGGAGATCTCGAAAATATTTTTACCGGGTACGAACCGTTTAATTATTGAGTCTGAGGTCGATAATACCGAAAATCAGATGGGTAAGGATAGCATCGCTGCCTTACGAATTACAGATTACCGGCCGGAAGCGCGATACAAACTTTGGACAGGATCGAGTCAAGCCATCGACCTGAAAAATCCTCAAATTCAAAGGATGGCAGCCCAAATCAGGCAAAGTGTCGCAAGCGATCGTCTGGTCGATTGGGTTCAGGCTGTTTATCAGTATGTGATGAAAGCGATGTCCTATCAAGAGATCTTAAGGAGTAATCAAAAAGTCGGGGTTCAAAGAGCTTTGGGGCATATGCAGTCGGCAGTTTGCGAGGATTATGCCATGATTACTGTAGCTTTGCTGCGATCCTTAGGGATTCCGGCTACTTATTTTTCAGGAGACTATTATGGCAGTGAGGTTGGCCATGCCTGGGCCGTTTTTTTTACACCGGACTATCAGCCGGTCCCTCTGGATACAACCTGGGGCGATACCAGCCAAATTCCGGATTTATTTTTTATGTCCAGTGGCAACTCCCTGATTACCACCAGCTTTTCTTATGATTCCAGTGTAATGCCCGATGATAGTAACACTCGTTTTGAATGCAGCTCCAACCCGGGAGTAAGTGTTGCCATCGGTGAAGAGCAACTGCAACTCCAAAAACTATCCGATGGGTTGACGCAATAGTTTTCCTTGGGAAAGTTTTACCTCTATTGACAGAAGATGATTTGTTTTTTATAATGGAAACTACAAAAACCATTTCGGTATCCGGCAGGTAAATTTAAAAATGGAATCGTTGATTTCCCAATATGGAATTGCAGTTTGATAGAAGGAGTCGTTCATGGTTGTTGATGCCAAAGAAGATTATTTGCGGAATTTGATCCTTGAAAAAGCGGGTGACCAATTTTTACAGTTTGGCTTTACCGCTACCACCACGCAGCAAATCGCCGAAGAGCTGGAAATCAGCAAAAAGACTTTATATAAATATTTCGGGAGTAAAGAAGAGCTGCTTTTGGCGGTTTTAAATATGCATCATCAGGAGATGCTGAGCCGGATTGAAGCGTTTACTAACGATCCGGAAATGGATTTTCTGGACAAGCTCCGCGAAATTACTGCCATGATTGGAAAGTATAAAGCTAAGTTTACACCGCAATTGATTCGCGATTTAAAAAAAATGGTTCCGGATCAATTCGGTCATAAGGGTCCCCCGTATCAAAGATTAATTCCCTACATTGAGCAGTTATTGGGTGAAGGAATTCAAAAAGGGATGATCCGCAGTGATATTGATTTGCGTTTAATCATGTTGGTCGTAACCCGGGGCTTTGAGAATCTACTTTCCAGTGAAGTTCTATCGGAGTTTCCTTTTACTTTTCATGAAATTCTCACGGCTATTATTACCATCATTACCGAGGGGATTCTTACTGAAAAAGCCCATCAGCAATTATAAATTGATTCATAGATTTGAGGTAAATTGTGCATGCTAAAAATTGGTTTGATTTAAAAATATTGGTATCAAAATATTGCTTAGCACTTGGAACGGTTGGAAGGCTTATCCCGTTGAAGAAAAATAGAATGGAGCAACCATTGTAAAGAAGATTTAACATAAATTTGATAAGTTGAACTCAATAAAACATAACGGTTCACGTTATATTGTAAAGAAACAAAATGTATGGTTTTGCGGAAAGGTTTGTTTTTGAGGTTGCAGGAAGATCCAACGACTTCCGGCGGGATAAGCGATAACAAAGCAGGAGAACCACACCCTTGATCGAAATACAATGGCATGGATAGGGAACGTGAAGAGTATGCTAGGGGGAATTTTTGGAAAGAATTTGGGACGAACGCGTACCAAGTATTGTAAAAAATGGTTCCTATCTATTTGAAGTTTTATGAAAATTTCCGAATGGGAAGTTTTCCGGATTGCAAATGAGGAGGCTTTATTTGATGAAAAAACGATTTTCAATCATTATTTTGGTTATAGCAGTGATGGTGACACCGATTATTGCTTTTGCGGCCGACACACCCAAAAGTCAGTCCCAACCCCAACTGGAAGTTATGACGCTGGATCAATGTTTACAGACAGCTTATGAAAACAGCAAACAGCTGAAATCCGCCGACAAAAGTGTGGCTATTGCTAAGGAATCGTCACGGCAAGCTGAAGCTGGTCTTTTCCCGACAGTAGGTTATTCTATTACCGAGACCAAATATGGTGTTGATATTCCTAAGAGTAGCCCCCCTGTTGATGAAGGATCTTATGGTTCCATATCGGCTACTCAAAATTTGTATAACGGCGGAGCAACAACCGGCGCTATTAAAGTTGCCAAGCT
>DNPQ01000368.1:0-904 GCA_003501335.1 Bacillota bacterium | reverse complement strand
AAATCAGCCTATTATGATGCTTGGGTAAAGGGGCAACTTGTTACGGTAGCTCAGGCTTCCTATGACAATATGGGCCGTCATGAACAAGAGATGAGAGTGTTTTATCAGGCTGGCACCAAATCGCGCTATGATTTATTACAGGCTCAGGTCAATCACGAGGGACTCAAACCGGACCTGATCACGGCCCAGAACAATCTGGCCCTTGCCAATATGAAACTGGCCACTACTATTGGTATTGAAAAGGCTCGTCAAATTACAGCCAGTGATGATGCTTCCAAAGTTTCAATTCCCCAAAGTGTTGAATTCGACTTAGAAAAGTTAGTGGAACAATCTTACCGCGATCGCCCGGAAATGCGCGAATTAAAAGTAACGAATGAAATTAATGCGGCTCAACTTAAAATGGCCTATGCCGGATATAAACCAAAGGTCAATTTGACAGCTTCGCTAGGCGGTTCAACTTTAGACAATCAGACAAATTTAGGCACCGATTGGGCCGGCGATATGACCAAAGATTGGACATTGATGATGAACGTCACCGGAAACTTTTTTGACGGTTTTAAAACTCCTTCTTTGGTTTCTCAAGCAAAACAAACAGTTGAAAAAGCCGAACTTGATGAATCATACACCCGTGATACGATGCGCCTAGATGTCCAACAAGCAATCCAAACGATTCACGGCGACGTGGAAACGATCACTGCCAGTAAAGCTCAGATTGATTTGTCGAAAGAAAATTTGCGCCTCACCCAGTCCCGTTTTGAAGCCGGAATGGCTACCACCACGGATATTATGGATGCCGAACTGGCTCTTGATAAGGCTTCCAATGCTTATTACCAAGGAGTCTCGGCTTACTTGACGGCTTTGGCCCAACTTGATTTGTCAGTGGGTAAAGATAACTAAGCGTCAC
>DNPQ01000477.1:2339-8888 GCA_003501335.1 Bacillota bacterium | reverse complement strand
TATCTGGCATCGATTTTGCCGTCGGCTATTATAGCAATGTTGGGACGGTTTATCTTTGCGCCTAACTTCGGTATAATCGCGTCTCTCTCAGCAAAATTAAACTGGGTTTGGCTCGCAAAAATAGACTTTCTAGGTGATCCGAAGCTTGCTTTCTGGTCGGTTTTCACCGTTGCCACATGGGCTTACTCCGGGTTCAACATTATCTATCTCATGGCTAACATCGAACAGATACCAATGGAGCTCCGTGAAGCGTCACAATTGGATGGAGCCAACCGATGGCAATATGCAAGGCATATAGTCTTGCCGATGATTGCCTATCCTCTCCGTATTTGTGCTATTTTGTGCATTGTCGGCAGCTTGAAAATCTTCGATTTACCCTATCTTCTCACCACTGGCGGTCCGGGTTATGCTACGACAACATTGGGCATTATCATATACCAAGAAGGTTTCAGAAATTGGCAGTATGGTAAAGCGGCCGCAGTAGGTGTAGTTATCTTCCTGCTCTCCTTAACTTTTACCATAACCCAATTTGCTTGGCAAAGAAAAGAAGGTGATATTTAATGAGCAATGCATCAGTTGAAGCAAATGAGCAAGATAAATACATCACCACTCGTTCGACAGTTTCCGGGATTATAATTACTGCTTTTTTAATTTTACTGGCTTTGACAGTCATTTTGCCACTCCTATTACCATGGCTTTTCGTATTTAAAACTCGTTTGGAATGTTCCTATCACCCATGGAGCTTACCTACTCAGATACGGTGGACTAATTTTGTAGAGGCCTGGATAGCCGTACGGATCGACCAAGGTTTAATTAATACTTTGATTGTATGTTTGGGTACAGTCGTCTGCACAGTACCGTCAGCGGCGATGGCGGGTTATATTTTTGCCCGTTACCGGAGCAAAGTTACGGAAGTCGTGTTTTACTGTATCTTAGCAGGCTATTTCGTACCGGTGCTGATGATTTTAATTCCGCTCTATAAACTTTGCTCCCAAATGAATCTCACCGATACGCTGCCCGGACTTTTTTTACCGTTGACCGCCTTCGGAATTCCATTTTGGACAATCATTTATCGCGCCTTCTTTCAGGGCTTGCCTGGAGAACTGGCGGAAGCAGCTAGAATCGACGGCGCCGGGCATTTAAGCACCTTTTTTTGGATCATGTTCCCGTTGGCTAAACCGGCGACTGTTTTAGCCACTTTGCTGGTCTTTATAGGCGCTTGGAGCGATTATTTATTGAGTTTGATCTTAATCAACAGTCAAAGCCTTTTTACTATGCAGTTACGGATAGCACAGTTTCTTAACGCATATGGCGTAGACAATATGCCGAGGTATGCCGCGGCGGCAATTATTGCTGCCGCACCAACTATCTTGTTATATATTTTGGGGCACCGCTGGATTCTTAAGGGAACACTGGCCGGGGCTTTGAAAGGGTAGAATTTAATTCCGGATTATGCATCCGGCGACTTTAAGGGATTAGGCAATATGGATTTTCAAAATAGTGATAGACACTTCTTCGTAAATCCTATCCTGCCGGGTTTTTATCCTGATCTCTCCATCTGCAGAGTCGATGGCGATTATTACCGCGTTACATCGACTTTTGCATATTTTCCAGGAGTGCCAATTCTTCATAGCCGCGATTTAGTCGACTGGGAATAAAGCTGTAGTTGTCATTGAAAAAAGGGTGTTGGATTATTGTCCGGCACTTTTTTATTTTAAAAAGAAATGATGGGTGGACAAAGGTTTTGATTTATCTTTAATTGATAAGGAAAATCATAGCGCTATGATGAACGGTTTAAAAATGGAATTGAATTTTGGGAAAAAAGGTTATATTCTTAAATATAGTTAATAATTTTTTTTTAGGGAGCATACGATGAGTTCATTCATTTTTCCTAAAAATTTTTTGTGGGGGGCCGCCACAGCGGCCTACCAGATTGAAGGGGCAGCCAAGGAAGACGGAAAAGGTGAAAGTATCTGGGATCACTTTAGTCACACCCCGGGCAAAGTATATCAAGGAGATACCGGTGATATAGCCTGTGATCATTACCACCGCTATCAGGAAGATATAGACATCATGACAGAACTTGGATTAAAAGCTTACCGTTTTTCGATCGCCTGGCCAAGAATTTTTCCGGAGGGGAAAGGACGAGCTAATCAAGGCGGCATCGATTTCTATGACCGGTTGATTGATAAGCTGCTTGAGGCGGGGATCACGCCAGCAGTTACTTTGTACCACTGGGATTTGCCTCAAAGCCTGCAGGAACAAGGGGGATGGGCGAAGCGGATCCCGATTGATCCTTTTGTGGATTATGCGGAACAAGTTTTCAAAATTTTTGGTGATCGGGTCCAGCAATGGATTACTTTGAATGAACCGCAGGTGGCCGCTTTTTGCGGATATGCCTATGGTAACCATGCTCCGGGGTTGCAAGATCAAGCCGCAGCAGTGCAGGCGGCTCACCATTTATTAGTAGCTCATGCCAAGACGGTGAGACTATTCCGGCAAATGAACCTGAAGGGTCAAATCGGTATTACGCTTAATTTAACCCCCACCTACCCGGCTTCCACTTCCCGGGAGGACCAAAAGGCTGCCATACTGGCGGATAGTGAAAAGAACCGCTGGTTTTTGGATCCGGTTTTTAAAGGAACGTATCCTGAAGATATGGCCGAACTCTACCGGCAGAAATTGCAAGCGCCCAGGATTGAAGATGGAGATTTGGAGCTGCTTAAGCGGGCGAACATCGATTTTCTGGGAATCAATTATTATTCCCGGGCAGTGATTGGACAAGCGGCTCCCGGTTCTTCCGATTTTTATCAACAAGTACGTCCCGATCATTCAGCCTATACCGACATGGACTGGGAGATATATCCGGACGGGATTTATGATTTATTAGTCCGTATCAAGCATGACTATGATGATCCTCATATCCTGATCACCGAAAACGGAGCCGCCTTTCAGGATGGTATTATCCAAAACGGCATAATTGCCGACGACGACCGATTAGATTATTTAAAGCAACATCTAATAGCCATTCACAAGGCTATCGGGGCCGGGGTCCGCTTGGACGGTTATTTTGTGTGGTCCTTCATGGATAACTTTGAATGGGCTTATGGGTATACCGAAAAGTTTGGGATTGTCCAAGTCGATTACCGGACCCAAAGCCGCAGCATTAAAAAGAGTGGATATTGGTACCGGGATGTGATTCAAAATAATTGTATCCAAGGGTAAAGACTATATTATTTCTTTAAATTGGGTTATAATTCAAGTAGCATGGGAAAATTTCACCATATACCCACGACCCACGGCAGGCAGTCGATAGCAGAAAGGTGTGTCTTATGAAAAGACGAATTCTTTTTCTAACAGTTATTTTCATATTTGTACTAGGCTTGTTATGGACGCCCGCCTGGAGCGAGAGTCCTACGCCAACCCGGGTAGAAGCACTGGCCGGCAATATCGGCCTGGCGATGGTGCACATGATGGATCAATCGTCCACTTTAAAATATCCGACCCGCTTTGAGGTATTGAAGAGTCCGGACTTGGCAGTTGGGAAACTGATAGCGGGTGAAACCGATATCGCCGGGTTACCCATCAGCACCGCGGCCGTCATGTATAATAAGGGCGTCGGTATCCAGGTTGCAGCCATTATCGGATGGGGTCTGATGTATGTTGTCAGCAACGATAAAACAGTTCAGCGTTGGAAGGACCTAAAAGGAAAAGAAATCTATGTGTCGGCTAAAGGCGCTATTTCCGATATTTTATTGCGCTATCTGATCAGTAAAAACGGCCTGGACCCCGAAAAGGATGTCAGGATTCAATATATCTCCAGCGCGGTGGAAATCGCCCAATTGACGGCAGCCGGGAAAATCACTTTGGCGGCTTTGCCGGAGCCTTGGGTCACCGAAGTGTTGCAAAAGAATAACCATTTGCAAGTGGTCCTCGATTTTCAAAAAGAGTGGCAACGGGTGGAGAAACAGGAAACGACCTATCCACAAACTTGTATCGTCGTGCGCAAACAATACGCCAAAGAACATCCGGAAGCATTCCAAAGTTTCTTAAAAGAACTGGCTGCTTCTATTGCCTGGACCAATCGGAATCCCAGACAAACAGGGATACTGGCGGAAAAATATGTCCAAATTGCAGCCCTTTCAGCCGAGAAAGGCTTGCAGCGGACCCATTTGGAATATGATGAAGCTTACCGGTATCGCTCCGTAATCGATAGTTTCTTGGAGCGGCTGGTGGGATTTGCCCCGGAATCGGTGGGAGGAAAAGTACCGGATGAAGGCTTTTTCTATCAACCGTAACTGGATCAGCGTTCTGGCCATTCTTCTGGTATTGGCGGGATGGCAGCTGGCGGCCGTCCGCATTCATCTGCCGCTGCTTTTGCCAACGCCGGGGCAGGCTTTGAAACAGGTGCTGGAATTACTGCTGACGGCGGACTTCTGGCATCATTTAGGGGCAACCTTGGGCCGGGGTTTGCTGGGCTTTGGAATGGCCCTCATCTTGGGTCTGGCCATCGGCATCGCTGCCGGGGAAAGCAAGGCTGTTTATTCTTTTTTTCGACCGCTGATTGTGGTAATACGCAGTACGCCAGTGATGTCCGTGATTATTTTGGCGTTGATCTGGTTCAGGCATGAGAGAGTGCCGGTTTTTGTGGCTTTTTTAATGGCCTTCCCCATTGTGGTCCAAAATATCATCGAGGGATTCCGGGGGATCGATCATCAATTGATTGAAATGGTTTATACCTACCGGGTTGGTTACAAGGATCGCCTGTTGAAGCTGTATTTGCCGTCTTTAGTGCCTTTTATCGCGGCGGCCATCAGCTCCGGATTGGGAATCACCTGGAAGGTTTTAATCGCGGCCGAAGTGTTGGCCTACCCCCCGTGGGGCATCGGGACGCAGATGGATACCGCGCGGGTTTACTTACAGACGGACAAGGTTTTCGCCTGGACCTTGGTCGTTATCGGGTTGGGGTTGTTTTTCGACTATCTGCTGGATTATTTACTGAAGAGACCCTTCCGTAACTGGAAAACAGCCACAGGAGATAGCAGCGCACCGGCAAGGGGCCATCAATGAAAGAAACCTCGAAGATCTACGTGGAACATATTTGCAAAAGTTTTGGCAGCCTGAAAGTTTTTGATGACTTTAGTTTGGAGTTCCCGGAAGGGAAAATCAGCGCCATTTTGGGCCCGTCCGGCTGCGGAAAAACCAGCTTGCTCAATATTTTAGCCGGCCTGCTCCGGGTTGACAGCGGCCGGGTGGCTACCACCAAGGAAGTCAGTTATCTGTTTCAGGAACCCCGCTTGCTACCCTGGCTTACCATCCGGGAAAATATCGCCCTGGTATTGCAAGGAAAAATGGCGGCCGGGGAGATTGAAGCCACGATTGATGAGAATTTGAAGGCTACCGGATTGACCGACTTTTCCGGTTATTATCCGGCGCAGTTAAGCGGCGGGATGTTGCAAAGGGCCGCCATGGCCCGGGCGTTTGCTTTTGATGCGCCATTGTTGTTAATGGATGAACCTTTTAAGTCCCTCGACCTGAAAACCAGAAGCGAGCTGATTACGAACTTCCTTCAGCTTTGGTCCCTCAAGCCGCGGACGGTGATTACGGTGACTCATGACATTAAGGAAGGGGTCATGCTGGGTGACTTTCTCCTGGTTCTCAGCGGTAAACCGGCCCAGGTAAGTTTTCAAAGGAAAGTGACCCTTTTGCAAACGGAGCGGAGCAACAATCCTCAGCTTATGGCTTTGGAACAGGAATTATACCAGCAGCTATTGGCCTAAATCCCGAATTTTTAAAGATTGCATCCTAAACTTTTATTATATGTTGCAGCTAATAAGAAAATTTTTTAAAATTTGGAGAAAAAATACTGTTTTTTCCCGATATTATAATATCCGATTCATTTGATTCCGAGAAATATGATGGGGGTATTTTCATGAAATCAGTGTTGATATTTATAACAATTCTTGCTATAACTGTTTTAACCGGTTTACCGGCCCAGGCTGCCACTGATAGTTTTACTGTCAACCCTTTTGCGATGCTGAATGATTTTTATATTTTTGATTATGAACACACTATCAAAGGAGACGGCAGTATCAATCTCGGTTCAGCCACTTATAATTCATCCTCGGATGGAACGATAGGATATTCGTTTAGCACCGGTTTCAGACAATATTTTGAAAGCGATGCCCAGGAAGGCAAATATTTGGGGTTGAGTGCAACCTATTATGATATTGATAAAGGCCATGAAGTCTGGTGGGTTAACGGAGATAAAGGGGATGCTGTTGCGATTACGGTGGATTACGGTTACCGCTATATTGCAGACAGTGGGATCACCATTGAACTCGGCCTAAGCGGCGGCTGTTATAAACAAGATGATCAAACGGATGTTATATTGACCGCCAGGGTGCAAGCGGGATTGGGATGGGATGCCTATTCCTATTAAGCCGGAAGGGATGTCTTTCGTTTAAACTGAAATGGCAGTACCAGCAATTTTGGCCCGTTCTTTAACCAGGAACGGGTTTCTTGTATTGATTTGTGATCTTTACTGAA
>DNPQ01000477.1:0-2058 GCA_003501335.1 Bacillota bacterium | reverse complement strand
TTTACTGAACGACTCAGTAAGCATACTGAGGAGTTGCGCGTGCATACGCGGGAGTTAAGTATGCTTACGCAACGGTTGAGTATGCATACCGAAGAGTTGCGTATGCGTGCGCGAGAGTTAAGTATGCTTACGCAATGGTTGAGTATGCATACCGAAGAGTTGCGTATGCATGCGCAAGGGTTAAGTACGCATACGCAACGATTGAGTACGCCTACCGAACCGTTGCGCAAACATACCGTACGGCTGGCGGACGAGTTGGTGTAATGGCCAGCGAATGAGGGATCCACAATGATTGCGAAAAAGTCAGGAAGAAGGATTTATACCCCAGAGCGCACAGAGGCCACGGAGTGAACCATTTAAACGCTGGGGTATGTTTTATTTTTTTTTGCCCTCATGGCCCCCATGACCAACATGGATTTTTTACAATCCCTGCTAGAAGAGTATATGTGGGGGATGTTGGGCATGTTGGGGAGAAAATAAAAAACGAATTGAAATTAGGAGTCGATGGGGGCCGCGAGCCCAATGTAATCAGGTTATAGTTACATAGGAACAAGCATTTCCTTTTTCGCGATAGCTTGATGATATTGTACCTCGTTCCCCTCACTGAACTTTAAAATCCCTGTTAGAAATGTTTTAGAGGGGTACGAGGGGAAGGTGGACAAAAAAATAAAAAGGAGTATGAAACCAAAAAGAAAAATGCTATGAGCAAGTGTTATTTGCTGGAATCCAAGTGGGTAGAAGATATTTTTTGACTGGAGCTTTTCTTGAAACGGATCAATCCGTATGTCAAGGCCTTTTCTCTGGGGCAACTTGAAATACATTGAAAACAGTTAATGCATTGAGCGTGGCGAATAGTTTTATTTTTTGAAACTTGAATCTGCATGGGACAGGCTTGAGTACATTTTTTACAATGAATGCAGGTATCTTCATTGCGTTTGATTGTAAATATTCTGCCCAGGCATAAAATTCCATACCGGGTTGCTTCGGTACAGAAGTAACTGCAAAACGGGCAATCGAAAAAAAGCGAAATGACTAAGAAGGCGGACATGATCACCAGCGCAATGGCTTGAACGGTATGCCATTGGATGATTTGCAGAAAAGCCGTCCGGGAATTATATTGTATTTTAATGGAGATTTTATGGAGAAGTAAGGGGTATGGCCAATTCTTAAACCCGGTGGAAGCGTTGCTTTCAGTAAATAATACGCTCACCTGTTTTCATCACACTGATGAATAAGGGTGAGCTCAGAGCAAATTTCTCATTCTGATACCTAGAAGTCTTTTCCCGCTTCCATTTCCTTCTGCAGTTTGCTTGCGGCTTTGGCCTTGGCCAACATATTATCATAAATCATAATTTCAGCCCCATAGATCGGGTCCCCCTCGCCCTGATTGTCATCTTCGGTAATCCCAACGAGGATGGTTTTATTTTTTAAAACCCATTTGCAACAGGAGTTAATATAGCCGGAACTAATATCGATAATACTTGGATAGCGATATTCCTGGGTCGGTTTTCCATAAATGTTTCTAAACATCGGTTTGATTTCATTTTCGATCATGAATCGGATATCGCTATTGACATGGGTAATATCAAATTTGGGGAAATAAAACTCCAGTGAATATAATTTTTCATTGAACAAACTGGGATATATCTCTACATCGTGATTTAAAACCTTGGTAAAAAAACTGTGATCTTGAAATGTTATTTCTTTGTCCTTGATTAAGGTAAGAAGCTTTTGAGTCGTTGCTTCGGTGCTGTCGCCTAAATTTAACGTTTTATAGTCGGCGGCAAAAACTAAAGATGGTAATAGTATGATAATGAGAATAATGAAGACTTTTTTCATTTTTAGGCCTCCTCCTTGGTTTATCTTGTTAGTATTTGTCAAGTTTTTACCAAAAAATACTTTACTGATTAAAATTTTTTTAAAGCAGCTTGTAATATTTACCTGTCGATGTTAAAATATAAGTGAGTGAGTACTCACTTATAGGATGGTGAAAATTTTTGGGTAAAGTAGAAGATTCGATCGAAAAGATTAAGCAGGCTACGATCCGGGTGGCTTTTG
>DNPQ01000088.1 GCA_003501335.1 Bacillota bacterium | reverse complement strand
CACCTGAATCTTGCTGAAGCATAATGAAAGAAGGCTGACTTTAAAAGTCAGCCTTCTTAAATCATAAAGACTATTTTATTTGCATTCCCTGATAATCTCGATATAACTTCGTGATGCTTCTACATCTCTGGCAATCTGTAATTTTAAAGATTCGGCATCTGGAAAATGTATCTCCGGTCTTAAAAATTTTAAAAATCTAACTCTGACTTCTTTTTCATAAAGATCCAGAGCAGCATCTAAAATATGAACTTCAATAAGTGGAGCATTGATTCCGAAAGTCGGTTTCACCCCCACACCGGTAACCCCATAAAACATCTTACCTTCAACAATAAACTCCACCAAATAAACGCCATAAGCAGGTAACAGATATTGAGACTCCAAATGAATATTGGCAGTAGGAAATCCCATGCTTCTTCCCCGCTGTTCTCCATGAACGACCACGCCCTTTATTTCAAAGGAATAGCCTAGCATTTTATTGGCTAATTCTATATTTCCTGCCGAAATCAATTGCCTTATTTTAGAACTGGAGATGATTTGCCCCGCTTCGGTCACAGCTGCAATTTGTTCACTGGCTATTTTTTGAGCCATTGAAAGCTGTTGCAATAATTGATAATTACCCCGTCCGGCCGCACCGAATTTAAAATCATGTCCTACCACAACGGATCGAGCTTTTAATCCTTCTAAAAGCCAAAATTCAAAAAATGTCTCTGGGGTTAACGATGCAAATTCATGGTTAAATTCAACTTCAAGTAAGGCATCAAGGCCCAGTTTCGCGAGTAACTCCTTGCGAATAGCCGGTTGATTGAGTAATGGGGGTTCATGACCTAAAAAATAATCCGTATGGTTGGTGAAGCTAATTACAACTGCTTGTCCAAACAATTGCTTGGCCAGTTCAACGGTGCGTTTGATAATCATTTGATGTCCACGATGAACTCCATCAAAATTACCGATTGTAACTGCACTAACAGTATTCAATGCTATCAAATCATCATTTGCTTGTGCAAGCGTTTTCCAAATTTTCATGGATCTCCACACCTAAAAAAGATAATGAAACACTTTAACCGGTTGCCAATATAAATAGGACCCAGTATTGTCCTGTTTCAATTGAACAACTGCAATAACCTCCAATGACTGATCCAAAACCTTTGCCAATGAATCGATTGTGGATTCACTCGGGTATTTTTGAAAGGAAAGTTTACCGCCATGGAGAACTTTTGAAACATCATCCATACTCGGTTGCAAAGTAAATAGATGATCCAAGGCACCTCTCACCGAAATTAAGTGAGATTCCAGAGTTCCGGCAGCCAGATGCTCTTCAACTTCTGCAATCTTTAGTGAATGATCCAAACTAAATTTACCCGATCGAAGCCTCTTCAGACTACCCATATGAGCACCGGTACCCAGCCCGGTTCCTAAATCATGAATCAAAGTCCGGATGTATGTACCTTTCGAACAAGTAATCTCTACAAAGACCGATTCTTTAAATCCATAAGTCTCCTTTGAATTTAAAATTTCCCATTTTTGAACCTCAATCCCCCGCGGTTGCCTATCGATTGTAAGTCCTTTACGAGCCAGATCATAAAGTTTCTGACCATGAACTTTCACAGCAGAATACATCGGCGGTATCTGATTTAATTTTCCGGTTAAACCCATCATGCCTTTTTGAAGATCCTCCAAACTTAGGATAGTCTTCGGTTGCTCCTGAAGAATTTGACCGGTGGCATCTTGCGTATCGGTGCTTTGGCCTAAAATGATTTCCCCGCGATATACTTTACTCTTCTCATTTAAAAATGAAAAAGAACGGGTTGCCTGACCCAGTCCCACCACCAGAACCCCTGTTGCCTCCGGATCTAAAGTTCCGGTATGACCAACCTCACTTTGTTTTAAAATTCGCCGGAGTATGGCCACAACTTGATGGGACGTCATTCCTCGTTCTTTATTAATAATTAATATTCCGTGTCGCATTGTTGGTAAAAGTCACTGACATAAGCTAATATTTCCGATACTACCTTTTCCAGTGGACCGTTAAGATTACAACCAGCCGCCCGGGCATGACCACCGCCCCCATAATTAGCGGCCAGCTTACTTACATCAACAGCCGTCGTAGAACGCCAACTTAACTTGATTTCATCCGGACGAAATTCTTTAAATAAAATACTCACTTCAACTCCTTCAATGGAACGGGCATAATTCACATAGCTTTCAGTTTCTTCGTTTTCCACTGGATACTTCATAAGCATTCGTTGGTCAAGAATTGCCCAAGCCACTTTGCCACCGATACCGACTTGAATCGAATTCAAAACTTCACCAAGCAAACGAATGGAATTATAACTTTTTTGTTCATGTACTTGCTCGGCAACTTTAGCCAGATCAACTTGATAATTTTTAACAAGCTCGGCGGCTATTTCCATAGTATACCATGATGTATTGGTATACCTAAAAAAACCTGTATCTGTGGCTATCGCTGTGTATAAAGCAACCGCAATTTCATGTCCCAAATCAATGCCGCCGGCGGAAAGGAGGCGATAAATAACTTCGCCGGTAGCAGCAGCATCGGGCATAATCAAATTCAACTGACCGAAACCAATATTGGTTATATGGTGGTCAATATTGATAATCGGCAAATTCCCCCCCAAAATTTTGGCTGGTAGGGCTATACGCTCCTTTTCCGCACAATCCACGCTAATTAATACTTCCAGTCGCTCATCGTCAATATCAGACGGATTATAATCTGAAAGTATCATTGAGCTATTTTCTAAAAAGCGGTATACATTGGGTACCCCGTCGGTACAGACCATGGTAACTTGTTTGCCCATTCGGGAAAGAGCGCTGCCGATTGCCAAAGTCGAACCAATAGCATCCCCATCCGGATGAATATGACAACAAACTAAAAAATTTCGTTTATTTTTAATAAACTCAAAAAATTCCCGGAATGGAAGATCCAACTAAGATTCGCCTCTTTGCTCTTTTTTAACTTCATTCAGAAGTTCAAAAATATGGGTACCATGCTCAATGCTATTATCCGGAATGATATGAACCTCAGGGGTGTGACGTAAACGGATCCTATGCCCGAGTTCAGTCCGGATAAATCCTTTTGCACTTTCCAATCCTTCCATGGTTACCCGTTTCGCCTCATCATCACCCATGATGCTCACAAATATTTTGACATGGCTATAATCATTCGATACTTCCACATCCATAACACTTACAAAACCAATACGGGGATCCTTCAGATCACGCTGTAAAATCGAACCAAACTCGGCTTTAATAAGTTCCCGAAGCCGTTCATTACGATGATCGGCCATGAATCCTTCCCCCTTCAATGGCATCACGCTCTCAGCGTGACAAATCATTTACTCATTGTACGTTTTACTTCTTCCAACGAAAAAGCTTCTATAATGTCCCCTTCTTTGATGTCATTGTATTTTTCAATACCAATACCACATTCAAAGCCTTCTAAGACTTCCTTGGCATCATCCTTAAACCGTTTTAACGAATCGATCTTTCCTTCCAAAATAACAATATTATCGCGAATCAGACGGATATCGCTACTTCTGGTGATTTTACCCTCGAGTACATAACATCCCGCCACGCTACCCGCTTTAGGAACTTTGTAAATATGGCGGATTTCGGCTTTTCCATTAATAACTTCTTTAAAGGTCGGCTCCAGCATACCTTCCATGGCTTTTTGAACATCTTCAATAATATTATAGATAACCCGATATAGCCGAATATCGACATTCTCTTTCTCGGCGCTTCTTTTTGCGCTCGGATCAGGACGAACATTAAAGCCGATAATGATAGCGTTTGAAGCAGAGGCAAGCATGACATCGCCTTCGCCAATACCTCCTACGGCACCTTGGATCACTTTAACTCTAACTTCTTCACTGGTTAATTTTTCCAAAGACTGCCGGATTGCTTCCACCGATCCTTGGACGTCGGCTTTAAGGACAATCTTCAGTTCTTTAATTTCGCCTTCTTTAATTTTCGTAAAAAGGTCATCCAGCGTAATCTTTTGAGTCTTTTTTAATTCAGTCTCCCGTTTATATTGCATCCGTTTATCGGCTAACTGTCGCGCTGAACGGTCCTCTGCAGTAACATGCAAAATATCTCCCGCTTCCGGCACTTCATCAAAGCCAATAACTTCCACCGGGGTAGACGGCCCCGCTTTTTTAACCTTTTTCCCTTTATCATTGTTGAGTACTTTGACCTTACCTGCGGCAGCCCCTGCGATAATCGGATCACCAGCTTTTAAAGTACCGTTTTGCACTAATACTGTAGCAACCGGTCCGCGGCCTTTATCCAATTTGGCTTCAATAATAGTTCCCTTGGCTAAACGGTTGGGGTTAGCCTTGAGGTCTTTCATATCGGCTACTAACAAAATCATCTCTAACAAGGTTTCCAAGCCGATCCTTTTTTTAGCGGATACCGGTACAAAAATAGTTTCCCCGCCTAGCGCCTCATCCACCAATCCATACTGCATCAAATCTGTTTTGATACGTTCAAGATTCGCCCCGGCTTTATCGATTTTATTGATAGCTACAATAATCGGGACATTCGCATCCTGCACATGATTGATGGCTTCAATCGTTTGCGGCATCACCCCATCATCAGCTGCCACCACTAAAACCGCAACGTCAGTTACTTGGGCTCCACGCGCACGCATCGCTGTAAAAGCAGCATGTCCCGGAGTATCCAGAAAGGTAATTTTCCGTTCTTTTAATTCAACTTGATAAGCTCCAATATGCTGAGTAATACCGCCAGCTTCTTGTGAGGTAACGTTTGTTTGGCGAATAGCATCCAGCAAAGATGTTTTACCAT
>DNPQ01000242.1 GCA_003501335.1 Bacillota bacterium | reverse complement strand
GGGCGACTCCAAAGGGAACCTTTCCAAATAAGGTTTGAAAATCGGTGGCGCTTTCGCCGGTAATGATTAAATCTGCGTCCCGGAGCTTTTCTTCAAAAGAGGTCAGTTCCATAATCAGCCGGATTCCGGGCTGTAGTTTTGTCCCTAGAAAGGCCATCAAACCTCCACCTAAACCGTCGGCTGCTCCGGAACCGGGAATTTCGGCGATATCGATTTCTAAATCAGTTTTAATAACATCGGCCAGGTGCCGCAAGTTTTGAT
The DNA here is from genome assembly GCA_003501335.1 of Bacillota bacterium. GTDB lineage: Bacteria > Bacillota > UBA4882 > UBA8346 > UBA8346 > UBA8346. The sequence goes on along the minus strand of DNPQ01000242.1, from coordinate 10,597 downwards.
CCAGGAGCGCGACCATTTCCGGGGTGGCGCCCTTTTGAGGTCCATAGACGGCAGAAGCTCTGTCAGAGCCGCATATTCCGTTTTGTACGTCGGAAGCTACAGTATATCTGGCTTTTTTGGCTCTGGGATCCAGACTGGAAACGTCAATATGCCGGAGTTGATCGAGGATTCCACCGCCAAATCCAAGAGGATTTCCTTTTTCATCGGTAAACTTTATTCCCAGTGCCTGGGCCATACCGACTCCGCCATCGTTGGTGGCGCTTCCGCCCACGCCAATCATAATATCCGTACAGCCGTTAGCCAGGGCTGCCTGTATTAACTGACCAGTGCCATAGGTTGTCATTAATAAAGGATTTTTCTTTCCCGGTTCGATGAGATTCAGCCCCGAAGCCGCCGCCATTTCGATGACCGCTGTATGATTGGGCAAGATTCCAAAGAATGATTTTACCGTCGAACCTAGCGGGTTTAAAACGGTCGTTGTTACAATTCTGCCGCCGATTGCGGAGATGATTGCTTCGACTGTGCCTTCTCCACCATCGGTCATGGGAATTTTGATAACCTCAACCGGTTTTTCCATCTTCGCGGCAGCTTTTTGAATTCCACGTTCAATGGCTGTTGCCGCTTGGCTCGAACTCAGGCTGCCTTTAAAAGAATCCGGAACTACAATGATTTTCATGGGGTTATCCTTTCGCTTCATTTTTTTAACCTTGATGTAACATAAATAGCAACGGATTGTAATGTGCGATTTGCTGTATTTTTCACTTTATTGAGGATGGTTTTTGAACAATTTGTTGAATCGCCTTAGAAATTTGAACCGATTGTTGTTGGCTCAAAGGGCTTTTGTCAAAACGCTGGGCCGAAGAAATACGAAGGGTTGAATGGTCTTCAAACTCCGGCCTTTTTATTATGGGGTTACCTTTTGAGCGGTGACCGATCATGGGACATCGTCCCAGTATTGATGATGCTCTCAATCTTATAAGTTCCGCACTTGCGGGTGTTTAAAAAACCATCCCAGGCAGCTTGGGCTATACGTCCTTCATTCAATAAGTCGAAGAGCCATTCTGCGCAAAGATCAGGGTCTTCCTGGGGAATACCCGCCCTATGATCAAGTAGCCATTTTTTATTATAATGTTCATGGGAACCAAGGGGCGAAGCGATAATGATAGGAAGTCCCAATCCGCAATAGAATGAAAGTTCCGATGGTTTGGTCCATAAAATATCGGTCGTCCGGAGCAACATGTTAAAGCGGGGGAAGTATTTATCGCGGCTGGGAGAATATAAAATATTTACTCCAATCCCCAGTTCATCCTCTAAGCCGAGGCTATGAATATAACTCATAAAGTACTCATGGACCTCGCTTCGGACGCCAGCCACCAGATTTAGACGAATTTCTTTCTTTTGGATATGCTGCTTTAAACTGGTAAGGATGGCTACACCGATTTCTTTTTGAGCGCCGGCGCCGCCGACGGCGAAAGTTAAGGTTAAAACCCGATTGCTGCGATTGATGCAATTTTCGGCGCCTAAGTAATGTTTAACCTCAAATTGGTGTAAAGCCCAAAAACGGCGGTTGGGGTCAAGGTAAAGTAACCGTTGGGCCAGGTCTAATTTTAGAACCTCTAAGTCGGAGCTGCCCAAATTCTCTTTAGGTAAGGGAAATCCGGTTAAAAATATTCTTTCATCAGCCACTCCGTATTCTTTTAAGCGCCGTACTGCGTGACCACAGGATGCAAAATAGTTAATATTGCTTTTAGCGGCGTTTTTTGCAACCCAAACCCGGTTCAGATCGGTATCGGTGATTAGCAAATAGATTTTGGGGTAATCCAAATAATCGGCAGCCATGGCTACTGCAAAAAAGGTAGTGATTAAGGGGAGGCCGGTAGGTCGAGCCCGTTCGACTAAAGTACGCCCCAGGCCCTTCTTTACCAATGATGATACGTATTCTACCTGAATGGTTGGAGAGGAGAGGTCCCGGAATGGGTAATAAGGGTTAATGTCCTGGAATTTATCCATTAATCCAAAAAGGAAACCCCCAATGATCGGAATATGGTTAACTCTTGATATACCCTCATATAATGTACGCATTCGTTTCCAAAGCTTATTTTCTTTTAAAGTTGAGTACTCGATTGTTCCTGCGGTAATGATCCTGCCATTGCTTAAATCCTTTAAAGGATAAGCTGCTCTTTGATGACCAAGCCCCATATCGGCAGCAACAACCCAAGCTTTTTGATCCGAAGTCGATGCAAGTGACATTTTTTCCTCCTGCAATCATTTTTGATTTATGTAGAGATCTTCGTCAAAAATTATCCTTTTCTGCAGTTTTTTCTTAAAAACAGTAAATGAAATATTGTCAATGACCGATATCTGAATTGAAACAACTTATTTTAAGTGATTGTCTCACCAACCTACCGGCTTCAGCCGGGGGTGATTGAGTTTCGGCCACCTAAAAGGCAGACTTAAGTTTACTAAGGAGATAATATATGAAACTTCACACCCGTTTTAATTTATTTTTAATTATCGCCTGTATCGTACCAGTGTTTATCTTTCTGGTGCTCTTTTTAATATTTTGGGTTCAAAAAAATACTCATGGCTTAGTCTATCAGGAATTTATATATCATGGAAATGTAGTCGGCTTTTTGGTGGAAATTGTGGTAGGAATTATCGTAATTGGCTTATTTAGTCTCTATATTCAATCGGTTTTAAATCGCATGAAGGAATTAACAGACTATATACGGCTATATCCGGGAGAAAATCTTTCTTCTTTAAAACCGGACCCTTATTTTGATGAACTGGGAAAGTTGCGTCAGTCTCTTATTGATATGTTGGAGCGGGTTCAAGGAAATCAGTCGGAGTTGGAAGAGCGTTACCGCAAATTATTGCTAGCCAATATGAATTTGGAAGAAAAATATGCCCAGTCCTATACTATCCGGTTGATTCTCGAAGAAATCAGTCGCGAACTTGAAATTGATCAATTGTTGAGAAAGACCTCCGACATTATTGTGGGAGTTTTTGGAAGCAAAAGATGTATGATTTATATGTTGGATGATAAACAAGAGTACCTGGTTGTCCGGGCTGATACCGGGGTTAGTGAAATGAACGATGAAAAGTCCGTTATCCCGGTAGATTCGGACAATATAATCGCCAGGCTTTGGAAAACGAAGCGTCTTTTTTCAGAAGCCGATGCCAAACCGGAAGAATTAAAAACTCTAAAAGCTCATCATGTAAATGGTTTTCACGGGTTCCCATTAAACGGGAGACGTGGCAGCTTAGGCTTAATATTTATCGAACATCAGCTGATCGGGGGATTTACTTTAGATTTAGAAGATTTTGCTAAATTAATTGCCCAGGAGATTAGCCTTTCAATTGAGAATGCTTATATCTATGAGCAAATGCGTTTTATGGTCAATCATGATGCTCTGACGGGTATTTATAACCGGATGTATCTTATGAATTATATGGGAAAGGTTTTTTCAAAAAGTCCGAAGACCGTATCAGTGATCATGTTTGATATGGACCATTTTAAGCAGATTAATGACAAGTATGGACACTTGACAGGGGATATGGTTTTAAGAAATGCCACAGCCCTTATCCAGGAACTGTTGCCTACAGGGATTGTCGGGCGTTACGGTGGGGAAGAGTTTGTAGTCTTACTGCCGGAAGTCGCCCAAAAGGAAGCTTTTATAATGGCCGATAATATCCGGACAAAAATTAGCGAGCATGATTTTATTACTGCCGAGGGCGTTCGCATCCCGGTATCGATTAGCGCTGGCTTGGCCAATTATCCGCAAGTAACCGATAGTTTTAAGGGATTATTGCAACTAGCGGATGAGGCATTGTATAAAGCCAAGAATTCCGGACGAAATAAAGTTTGTATCGCTATGAATAAAGTAAATGAATAAGAGGCTACTTTATTGAATGGGAATGGATGGGAATCACCGGCACCTGTTTTCGCTATCTTTTGACGAATGCAGGTTATTTTTTTAAGTTATGCAATAAAATGATTCTACTCTGCGTCAATGATCATGAAACATCAAAAAAGCAGTTTTCCATTCCGTTTGGATGGGAACAAGGAAGTTCCACGGCGCACTCAAAATGAAATACGGGGTGGATGACGACTTAGAATCTAGGGTTAAAATATTATCTAGGCGGGATCTAAACAAATGGCTTTAATGGAGCGACAAACTGAGATTGTTGATTTTTTTGCGAAAGAGCAAAATCATTTACATGACTATGTTCGCAGCCGGCTAGCGGATATCAGTGAGATGGATATTGAGGACTTGCTTCAAGACCTTTTTATTAACCTATTTAATAAAGCTGACATCTCGTTGCATATTGAAAATTTAGCAGCTTATATTTACCGTTCCATTCAAAACCGCATTATCGATTATTTGCGAAAAAAGAAAAAGACGACATCCCTTGATGAAATTATTGTCCAGGCAGATGGGAAAACATTGAACGATAAGGTTTTTGACCCCGATTCGGATGTGGAAAAAGCTTTGGACAGGCAGGAGTTGCATGAAAAATTGTATGAAGCCATCAATAGTTTGGAACCGAAACAACGGGCGGTTTGGGTTGCTACCGAACTTGATGAGTATTCTTTTAGTGAGTTAGCTCAAATGTGGGGTGAGCCAATGGGTACTTTACTCGCCAGAAAACATCGGGCTGTAAAAAAGTTACAGGCTTTATTAAAAGACTATCGATAAACAGGAGGGAAAAACGTGTATTCACATTCGAGAGATCATTTTCATCCATTGGGCAAAGGATTGAGAATTTTTGGCTGGGCCATTATAGGATTGGTCACCGCGATCATTTTTGGATTGCTTTTCGGTTATTTTGTGGAATTGCTCTGGAATTGGTTGATGCCATCATTATTTAAATTTCCTACGATAACTTATTTGCAAGCATTTGCCTTGGTTATCCTTGCAAGATTAATTTTCGGAAGCTTAGGGCATAATCATGGGGAAGGTTATCATCACCCTCGCCCGCACCATTTTTATTCTCACTGTCAGCATCATGAATGGAATAAAAGGAATTGGAACAATTGGGAAGGTTATGATGCATGGTGGCGGGAGGAAGGAAAAACCGCATTTGAAAATTATATCATCGCTAAAGCTGAACATAAAGATAAAGAGTTGTGAATAAGGTAAAAAAGTCTGATCGAATCAAAGGTCAGACTTTTTATTTTTCCCGGAATAAACCGCTGATAAAAAATCAATAATGAATAAAAGAGAATTCCTTATTTTATGTACATCGATTGCAATTCAATCCAGGAAGGGGCAACTCATGAAAATATTGCTGGTTTATCCGAACTATCCGGACACTTTTTGGAGTTTTAAACATGCTTTAAAGTTTATTTTTAAACAAGCGACCAATCCTCCACTCGGTCTATTAACTGTAGCTGCAATATTACCGGCTGATTGGGAAAAGCGCTTGGTGGATATGAATGCTGATGCTTTGGATGATAATGATTTAAAGTGGGCTGATTACGTTTTTATCAGTGCCATGGCTGTACAAAAGGATTCTGTGACGAAGGTGGTTGAACGTTGCCGAAAAATGGGTATTTCAACTGCCGCAGGAGGTCCGCTTTTTACAGCGGATCCGGATTCTTGGGAAATAGTGGATTATCTGGTATTAAATGAAGCAGAAATTACGTTGCCGCTTTTTGTGGATGATCTCCAAAAGGGAACTCCCCAACACATCTATGCCTCCCCGGAATGGGCGGATATTGCTAAAACTTCCATTCCTGACTGGCAATTAATCAAACAGCAGAAATATGTTTCCATGTGCCTGCAATACTCACGGGGTTGTCCCTTTGAATGCGATTTTTGCGATATCACTTCCCTTTACGGGCGAACTCCCCGGACTAAGAGCAGGGAGCAAGTTTTGGCTGAATTGGATGCTATTTACCAAACGGGTTGGCGGGGCAGTGTTTTTATGGTTGATGATAATTTTATCGGTAATAAAAAGAAATTGAAAGCGGAGATTTTACCGGCTATGGCCGATTGGGTGGAGGAACATCATTTTCCTTTTACTTTTTATACCCAAACTTCGGTTAATTTGGCAGATGATGATGAATTAATGCAAATGATGGTCAATGTCGGTTTTGACAGCGTATTTATTGGGATAGAAACTCCTTATGAAGAAAGTCTGACTGAATGCCACAAGATACAGAACAAACACCGGGATTTGGTGGCCGCCGTTAAAAAAATTCAACATTTCGGGATGCAGGTGCAAGGCGGATTTATTGTGGGTTTTGATAGCGATCCCCTGACTATCTTTGAAAAACAAATTGAGTTTATTCAAAAGAGTGGAATTGTTACAGCCATGGTAGGAATGTTAAATGTTATGCAAGGTACAAAGCTTTATCAGCGATTAAGCCGGGAAGAACGGATTATCCAAGCCGGTTCCGGAAATAATACTGATTTCTCAGTTAATTTTATCCCCAAAATGCCTCATGAAACTTTGGTGAACGGATATCGAAAAATTGTGGCCACGATTTATGCTCCGGAAGAATTTTACCAGCGGGTCAAGAATTTCCTCAAGGAATATCGTCCGTTACCCAAGAAAGCAGTCCGGATTAGCTGGTGCGATATTAAGGCTTTTCTTCGTTCCGTCGTAGTGATCGGGATTTTGGGAAAAGAGCGGGTTCAGTATTGGAAGTTGCTCGGCTGGTCGCTTGTGAAAAAGCCGCGTTTGTTTTCGGTAGCCGTAACTTGTGCGATTTATGGCTTTCATTTTCGAAAAATTTATGAGGGGTATATGTGAAGAAGTAAGAACCGAGTTAGGTCAGTAGACATCTTTACCGACCTAACTCTTCACTTAATCATAGTTATTTTGAACCTTTCAGATCTAACCGGATGCATTGTTTAAGCATCTTCCAAAATTTTTCAGCTGTTAAAATTCAGATAAAGTCTATTGGCAGCAATCCGTAAATCCCGGTCCATTCTTTCGAATAAAAGTACATCTTCCATATGAAAAAAGCCTTTGAGATTGCTTACAAAAGCTGCCGCTTTTAAAGCGCCTTCCGCGAAGATGGCCCGTGAATATGAGCGATGGGTGATTTCGATTTCATCGGCTTCCCCGGCAAATAGTACCTTATGCATTCCAATTGCCCCACCGGCCCGGATGGAATGAATCGCTATATTCTGGGGTTCCTTTTGGGAATGACTTTTGCGGCTCAATTTTCCTTTCTGATATTTGGACGAACCCTTAATAATACTCAATTCACTGGCTATTTTGAGTGCCGTTGCCGAAGGAGCTTCTTTTTTATTACGGTGGCAGGATTCAGTGATTTCAATATCATAATTGGGAACTAACCGGGCCATAGTTTTGGCGATGGAAAGTAATAAATTAATCCCTACTGAAATATTGGGGGCATAAACAAGTCCGATCCGATAAGTTTCCACGATTTTTTTTAACTCGTAAAGTTGCATATTATTGAAACCAGTTGTTCCAATAACCATATTGATGCCCTTTTCAGCTAATATATAGGCATTTTCGAGAGTAGCCTGGGGGGAAGTAAAATCAATGGCAACCCGAAAACATTTTTGGTCAATTTCCTTGCTTAGATCATGAGCATCGGCAATGATGATATCTTGATTACAAGTCATGAATTGACTTAAAGGGCGGCCAACCTTGGGACTGCCAGATTTACCGATTACGGAAACCAGATCAAACTGGGGAGAATTCAGGAGCTGTTCGGCAACAACCGATCCAGTCCTTCCCAAACCCAGTAAACATGTTTTGATATTCATAAGTATACCCCTTTTCATGAATGTTATATTTTTAGATGGAATCAAAGGGAATTAGAATATGATATTTACATGTTCACCTCTCTTTCAACGCCTACGAGGTTAGCTGACGGGTTCGGATCGAAAGTTAACCCGTTAATGTGTGGCCTCATCTATGAAACGATCCACACACACATTAATTAACCCCAACAAGATTGGTTCCCCCGCGTCTTGAAAATAAAACGTCCATTAATACCGGCTTTATCAGAAAGGGCGTTTTGCAAGATTAGGCGACAGCGAAGTTTTCCGCAATAGCGGTTTCGCTAAGTTACTACTATTATACAATAATCCTAATTTTAGTCAACACTTACACATACTGTAATTTAATGGATACGTAAATTAACTGTATAACCAGTATTTGGCCTGAAATGTTACAAACAATTCGACGTTATATTGAATGGACCAAGGACAGGCTGTATATTGATGAACAAAAAATAACTACTATCATACAATAAGGGAGAGTGCAAGTTTGTTTCTAAAGCGGAATGGGCGGTTCTTTTTATTTATTTTGATAAGTGTCATCCTGATAACCGGAGTTTATATTGCACATACGAACCGGACTCATTTAAAGTCCAACTATGTGGTGGAGGCTGCTACGGGATTGGGCAATTATACCGTCAAAAATGGCGATTCTATATTTGCGATTGCCGGTAAGTTTGGAGTATCCATCTCGGCATTGAAACAAACCAATGGTTTAGATAGTGATAAAATGACCCCGGGACAAGTTTTAACTATACCCAATGAGCCATCGGGGGATTGGTATACAGTAAAAAATGGCGATTCTTTATATGGGATTACATCGAAATATAATGTAACCGTTGATGCTTTAAAAAAGGTCAATGGTCTGAATAGTGATTTGATTACACCTTGCCAAGTTTTGGTGATCCCTTCGGCAAAAATGGTCGCAGAGGAAAAGCCGGCAGAAATTAAAGATAATCCTGCCCCCAAGGTACAATCTGAACCCGTGATCAATACGGATCGGCCCTTGTATGAAATACTTCAGGAGCGCGGGTTTAATAATAGCAATACTAATATTGTTATTTTTGTTGATAAGTCGGATCGTTTATTATCCCTATATATTGGGAATACCCGCTTGAAATCATATCCAATCCAATTGGGAGATGGCGGCCTAGCCGATAAAGAAGTTCAGGGGGACCATAAAACTCCGGAAGGAAATTTTTATGTTGCTGAAAAATCAATATTAAAACCAGCCGACCAATTTTTAGGTACCCGTTGGCTACGGATTAGTTATCCCAATGTTGAAGATGCAGATCGGGGACTTCACCAAGGTCTCATTGACCAAAGCACTCATGATATGATAGTAGAAGCGTTTAAAAATAAAGGTACTCCGCCCCAATACACTGCACTTGGCGGTGGAGTCGGCATTCATGGAGGAGACTCAAAAGAACAAGCTGCTAATTGGACTTGGGGTTGCATTGGCCTTCGAAATCAAGATGTTGAGGACTTTTTTGATTTTGTAGAAGTCGGAACACCCATTTATATCCAGCAATAGGGAAAACCTATTGATGATGCAACCATTCATTCCAAATGTCCGGTTGATAACCGATGGTAGCTTTGGAACCGTTTCTCACAATAGGCGTTTTGAAAAGTAATGGATCAGCGAGCAGTTCTTCTTCGATATCATGAACCAAATATTGAAGGTTGCGTTTTTGATATTGTTTACCATGGGTATCAATCAGATCTTCCAAGGGTATTGAGGACTTGACGCTTTTCAGTTCCCCTTTACTCAGACCCTTCTCATTCAGATCAATGAACTGATATTGAATGGCGCGTTCTTTAAAAAAACGTTCAGCTTTCCGTGTATCCTGGCATTTCTTGGTTCCAAAGATTTGGATATGCATCTTGATAATCTCCTGGAATCAGATTTGATTTTTTAACGCATTCCTTGAGAGTTTGAGCATTTGGATAACAAATAATTTTCCGACTGTAAACTTACAATAATGGAAGACCAAATATTTCTTGACCCTATGTAAATAACAGCGATATAATAAATTAAGTATCAGTTGAATGATATATGATAAATTATAGCATATGATTGTTAAAAAATATGAGGGATTCACCGATAACAGTAAACGCCAGCGAAAGCGACGGACGCAAAACCACCGATCAAATTTCTGAGAGACATGATAGCGGAGTTATCGAAGGAATTAATTTAGCCTACGGTCGATTTGCGAGAGCCGTAGGCGTTTTCATCTTTGGGTAATGATTAAAATCGGATAGATTGTAAGTATACGCAAAGAAATAAGGAGATGGTATTGAATGGAAGAGATTAGCGGCGGAAAATATCTTACTTTTGCTTTAGATTCAGCAACATATGGCATACCGATTCAAACAGTGCGGGAAATTATTGGTATACAGGAAATTACCTATGTACCAAAAACCAAAAAGTATATGAAAGGGATTATGAATTTACGTGGGAAAATCATTCCCATAATCGATTTGCGTTTGAAGTTTGCTATGGTAGAAAAAGCATATACCGACCGGACCTGCATCATAGTAATTGAAGTGAATCAAAATGGAAATAAGCGTCTGCTTGGAATTGTAGTGGATTCGGTAAACGAAGTACACAATTTTCAAAAGGAGGAATTGGAAGCCCCGGGCTATAATACGCAAATTGAAGGCGAGCTTCTGTTGGGGCTCGGGAAGTCAAATGATAAGGTCATCATGATGCTTAATATTGAAAAGATAATGAGTAAGGAAGATACATTGGATTTAAAAAAGGTCATCGGGGAATAAAAATTTATTTCCTTAAATGTTTTGACGGGAATAACATAGTTTTGATATGTATA
>DNPQ01000588.1 GCA_003501335.1 Bacillota bacterium | reverse complement strand
ACATGGTGCAACCCGAAGGGAATTAACATCCGGTTGCAAAAGCCAAAAAAGAAACCGCCAATATAGCCGGACCCGGTAATACTGTTGCCGACCGAATTCACGATTCGTTGAAACGGCGGCCAAAGCCATCCTGTCAATACCCCGATGACAACTGCGCACAAAGAAGTCAGCAGCGGGACAAAACGTTTCCCTCCAAAAAATCCAAGATAGGATGGAAGCTTAACGGAATGATAGCGATTATAAAGGACTCCTGCCAGCACTCCGATAATCAGTCCCGATAAAATCCCGACATTAATGCCGGGGTCGAAAGTTGCAGCCACACTGGTCAATACCAAATGGCCCACCAGAGCAGCGAGCCCGGCAATACCATTGCTATCCTCCGCCATGCCGATGGCAATACCGATGGCAAACAACAGGGACAAATTATTATCCCGGAATATGGTATCACCGGCGGCATACATCCATGGGATGTTCAAAATATCTGGGGCGCCCAGACGTTTTAAAAGAGCCGCCGCTGGCAAAACTGCCGTCGGAGCCATTAAACCCTTCGATAAATTCTGTAATTTCCCCAAAATACCGCGCCGATAAGACAATGGATATCACCTCAATGCCAGTACCTTTCAATTCAGAACCCAAAATGCCGGAATATTAGATACTATTTTGCCGAATAGGTAGAGATATTCTTTAATCTTTCAATATGCATGGCAATATAACCAATTTCGGTTTCAGTAACTTTAAGGCCGGTCTCATCTTCCAACAATTCGGCAACCTTTTTAGCCAATTTGAAAGATGTTTTATACATTTTTTTAATGGCCGATAATAAATCGTTTTTTATGGGAATATGTTGCGTGATCCGCTCGATTGCAAAACGAAGATGCGTAATAAAGCGGGCGTAATCAATCGATTTCCGGTCTATTTCAAGGCCGAATTCATCTTCAATAATCTCCATGACAGAATTACAAAGGTAGGTGTATTGGATAGCGTTCGAAAGTTTTCCCTGATTTTTTAAAGAATGGACATGAAGGGCGATAAATCCGACTTCACTCTCAGGAAAAATAATTCCGATATTTTTCTCAAGAATAGCAACGGCTTTTCTCGCCAGAGCCACTTCCCCTGGATAAAGTGTCTCAATCTCAATCATAAACGGGTTTTCAATTTTATCGTTATTTTTCAAACGATAAACTGCAAAAGCGATATGATCGATGAAGCGGACATGAATCTCATCCCCCACGGGCTGTCCGGTTTCGTTGCTCATCATTGCAATAATCTCTTCGCAGATTCCCACCAGGCTGGCGTCAATTTGCGCAATCAGTTGGTTAAACTTCGAACTGGTTTCCTGATTATCAATGGCAAAGATTTTTTCAAAGGAAACATCCGAATCAATACAGTCGCCTACTTTTTTACCAAACCCCAGCCCTTTTCGGATTAAAATTTTTTCAGCGTTCTGATTTTTTGCCAAGATTACATTATTGTTGAATACTTTGACCACAACATATTGGGCTGGATGCATTCCCAAACCTCCTGTCATTTTCAGAGATAATCATGGTAAAAATATTATAACATATTCAAAAGTTGCATTCTATAAACTTCCTTTTGATCAAATGACTGATACCAAAAAGCTCGCCTAAAAGGGCTTACCGGACGGATTATACAGGCAATTAGCAAATAATGCCGAGGACCATTTTTTGATTGGACGCCTGCCGGTTCACCAGCCGGATCTGAGTCTAATTTATTGCAACGGTAAGAGCAGGATTTGTCATAAAAGAAATGAACATATTCATAGTAATAAAGATATTTATAAAAATATTTAGGAAACAAATAATTGCTTCGAGGTAGTGTGATATGAAAGAGGCCAACGTTCAAGTTACCAATGAAACCGGTTTACATGCGCGCCCGGCAGCCCAAGTGGTCCAAGTGGCAACAAAATTCAAATCACAAATATACGCCTTTAAAGATGGCAAAAAGGCCGATACGAAAAGTTTGGTTGATCTTTTAGGCCTCGGTATCTGCCAAAACGATCAACTGACCATCCGGGCCGAAGGAAAAGATGAAAGCCGGGCTATCGAACAACTTGTCAGTTTGATAAAAGCAATAAATAATACCTGAATTAGAAGCCGATCCCATTTTTTTCACTTCACTATTACATTATCTTGACATTATCAGAAATATTTGTTAATATAAATTTAACTTATTCAATTCATTATTTGATTTTCGGCGTGCAACGTAAAGGCAAGAGCTGAAAGGATTATTCCTTTTCAGCTCTTTTTTTGTCTTCAAATCCAACTAAAAAGGTGGTGAGGCAAGACAACTCTAGCGTTTGAACTCTGGGATTCAATGTTTTAGGTTTTAGAGTGGGTGGATTTACTAATTTTAGGAGGTGTATATTTTTGAAGAAAACGCGTTTCTTAGTTGTTTTAATGGTTTTGGCATTACTCGTCAGCGTTTTATCGGTTAGCGGTTTCAGCGCTGAAAAGGTTACTCTAACCCTGGGTTCTTGGCGGTCCGACGATGTCGACGCTGTCAATAAGGTATTAACCACTTTTGAGGCCAAATATCCGAATATCAATATCAAATTTAACCCGACCAACCCACCGGATTACAATGCTG
>DNPQ01000309.1:3879-4926 GCA_003501335.1 Bacillota bacterium | reverse complement strand
ATAGTTTTCGATTGCTTAGGTACATTCCGCCACTTCCCCAAGCCTTGTCTGGAAACCGGTTTTTTGATGGGCTGTCCGGAAAGAAACCGCCTTAATAAACAAAAAAATTAATCCTGGGGATTAATTTTTGGTTTATATCATAAAAGTCTTCCCTCCGAAGGTCATGAGATCATACACAATTAGGCAGGTCTCCTGACTCATGATTCATTTGCAGCCGTAGCCTTCCCGGGATTTCCCAGTGGCACCATAAACGGCCCATCATCACTCACAGTAGCGGGGGCTGTAACGGATTCTCACCGTTTTCTCTTTTTAACCCAGTATGTTGGATACCTAATTCAATATTTAATTTTCTATAAAAATTTATCATTTCTTTGGCAAACAGTCAATCATTTTTTGATAAAAAAAGCGGATAAGGGACTATCAAATTGGGAGATGTTTAGACAAAACGAAACGGGATAGAGCTCTGAAAAAAGAAAGGTTTTTTTATTCCAATTCAATCATCTTATGTTGTTTCCAGGTATTTGACATGTCATCACACCTAAGGATATCTTGAAGCGACAAAGGAATTAACTCTAATAGGAATGAGATTTTAGCTGTGAGAAAAGACGGTAATTCTTTAAGATGTTGCCAGAGCAGCTTACTAATATGATCAACAAGGAATTTCCTTTGATGTAACATTAAATCTTTAGTAACGGCTATCGTAATATAGATTTGAATGGAATTGTTCTTTTTTATCTTTAGGGTCATGGCGTCCTTCCTTTAAAATAATCCTTTTTGGTCTTTAAGAAGGACCGCTTTGAGAAAAGCAGTCCTTCTTTTGACTTATCCATCCCGGATGAGTCCGATTTCACTTTACTTTTTAGATGTTATGTTATTTAAATTCACGTTCAGACGAGATGATCAGGATTTGAAACGGCAGTTTCTTTTCAAGGAAGAATTTTTCTTTATCGAAGGCGATGAACTTTTCAACATCAATGAAACCAGTAATTGCAGTGCCTGGTAATTTACCGACACAGAATTTCTGCTCTTCACTGACGATTTTGACCA
>DNPQ01000309.1:0-3491 GCA_003501335.1 Bacillota bacterium | reverse complement strand
TTACTTGATTTAATAAATGATAACTTCATAAATTTTTGTATCGTTATCTTATAGACGAAATTCAATATCCTTTTAGTTAAATCCCTTCTCATTGAAGGGAATCTTTGATTTCAGCTCAAAATAGCGTGCTTTTAATTGATTGCGCTTAGAAATGAAGCGATAGGTATAATTGAGGTGCTCGTTATCCTAAATACTAAATAGTAATCACCTTGCATAAACTTTGGTAGGAGAGTTGTGAATATCGAGTATCTTTTTCGATAAAGAATGAAATCTGTTTGATTTGATGGAAACATACTTTTTTATGGGAGTTATGATTGTGATGATAATGAATCCCAATGACCATTCTTCAAAGAATGAAATCTGGCTGCGATTGGCGCTGATTGTGGCTTTAATTTTATTGGTGATGTTCGGAGTAATGATTGCCCATTTAATCCGTTCCGGCAGAGCATTACCGTCTAATGCTATAGCCCAAAGTGGAAGTGCAATTCGTCTTGATACACAGACCAGCAAGTTTATACTTAAAAATGGGATACCATTTTTAGAAAAGATGGTGGATGAGGATGATCCACTGACTTTTTTAAATATTAACTGGATCGAAATTTATTGGCACCTGGCTGCTAATATCAGCAATACCAGTCCGCTAGAGATTATCCGGACACAGTTTCCGTTGCTCGCGCTGATTAAAGTACAACCTACAATTCCGAAAATAACACTAATGCCAATTGAAAACCAGCCGGAAGTAAAGCAAGAGTTGCCTGAGCCCTCCCCTGAGGAACAGGGAAGTATTTCTATACCCCAATTGGGTTTGAAACCGGAGGTTTTTATATATCATACACATACCACTGAGTCCTATATCCCGGCGTGCGGCAAAGACCATACAGTGAATCAAAAAGGAGATATTGTTAAAGTGGGTAGTTACCTTCAAAAGGTTTTGGAGGAAAAATATCATATTAACTGTATGCATTCGGAAACTATCCATGATCAGTTTCCTTTTAGGGATTCTTATAAACGCTCTCAAGTCACTGTGATTAATTATTTGAAACAATATCCATCGACTAAAGTGGTTTTGGATGTCCACCGGGATGCTACACCGGGATTGGAGAGCAGTCGAATGGTGAAGGGCGTTAAATGCGCAACGATTGTTACAGTTGTCGGCAGTGATAAAATGGGTTTGGCCCATCCCCGCTGGAAAGAAAATTTGCAATTTGCTAAGAAACTGAATGAAAATATGGATTTGTTTTTTCCGGGCTTAAGTAACGGAATTATTATTTCGGATGCCCGCTATAATCAACATCTACATACGCATGCAATATTGATTGAGTTTGGAGATCAATATACCACTTTGGAAGAAGCGTACCATGCTGTGGATTTCTTTGCAGAAGTTTTAGTCCATACAATGCAAAACGATCCGTCCCCTGGGGTTACTAATTTGGAAGCTATGAAATAAGTTTTCGACAAATGTTTACTATATAATTATTATATAGTAGTTATTACTATCTACTAATTAAAAAAAATTACATAACATGTTTTCAAATCTTTGATTCTAAGCAAAATTGTCTCGAATTCTGTTTATTTCGAACGATGATAGGAACTGCGCTTGCATTTTGGACAAGGAACTAAGGCATCTTTGGCATTATCTACCATAACTTCATATCCGCAATAATCACAGACGTAAATCCCTTGTCCGGGTTTGTCACCTGCCGTCGGCATGATAAGGTCCCCCCTTTCGTAGCCCTTCAATAACTTATGCCTAAAATTGTAAGCTCAGAACCTCGAATCGTTTAGTTCAAGGAAAGGAGCCGAAGACGTTTTTATCAAGTGAATCTGGATTGTTGGGTTAGTGGGTAATCATGAAGAAAGTCTAGCGCTGGAAGTTATAGAAAAATTAGGAATTCAATCGATAATACAATTTAAATACTGTAAAACGAAGGCCGTCTCAAAAAGTTATTTTTCGTTTTGGACGGCCTCATTCAACAATACGGGTGTGGCTTTCTCGAAGATTTACATATCTTGTAAAATGTGCCAGGCCTCGTTAATGTAGGCATCTTTATTAATCTGAGTGAGCCAATCGGAGATTTTTGATGATTGCGGATCTTTGCTGTCATTGATTTCAAAAGCGTTTATTTTTATATAATCCGGTTGCTCCACAGGTAGATTTTTGAGTTGAGCGGATTCATCCTGCAGTAATTTTTGTTCCGCCAGAAATCTTGTAAATTGAAGCGGTTCATAAGGATGTTCTTGTCTATATTTCAAATGGGCCACGTCAGAACCAATGAATTGAAAAGCTTTACTTTGTTGGACTCTTTTGCCACTGAGCTTTTTTAATTTTGAGATGTCAAATTTTCCGGTTGTCCATTTTTGAAAGGAAGCAGCCGATATTGTATCCCATGGTAATGGATAATCTAAATTTTTCTCGCTAATTTTGAGGTACCCGTAAAGGTCGGGTAAAGGAATATCAGCGGTGACTCCTTTACCTTGGGTCGATCCTCCATTAATACGATAAAATTTAGCAATCGTCATTTTTAAAGAACCAGCCGGTTTTATCGAGTTATACTGTTCTGGAAGGATTTGATCAAGATCTAAAACTATCTGGACGGTTCCTTTACTAAAAGTTCTGGGCCCACCTACAATAACGGCACGACCATAATCCTGTAAAGCAGCAGCTAATATTTCAGATGCCGAAGCACTGAGGGAGTTGACTAACACGACTAAAGGTCCGCCGTAAACAATTCCAGGGTCGGGGTCGCGCATGACGTCAATATTTTTTTTGTTATCTTTGATTTGGACAATTGGACCTTCCTTGATAAAAAGTCCGGCCATTCGTACGGCATCTTCCAGAGAGCCACCTCCATTGTTTCGTAAGTCTAAAATGACTCCGTTCACTTTGGATGCGTTGAGTTGTTCCAATTCGGAGCGAACATCATCGGCTGAATTATGGGAATTGGTCTTAAAGTCTCGGTAGAAAGACGGCAAATTAATATAGCCATATTTTTTTCCGGTTTTTTGGTTGGTAATTACAGCTGATTTGGCATAAGCATCTTCCATAACCACGATATCACGAACGATTGGAATGACCACGATTCTACCGTCCGGTTTTTTTACAGTCAAGCGTACTTCGGTACCTTTTTTGCCTCGGATCATTTTAACGACATCACTCAAAGGCATGGTTGCGATATCGACGGGTTCGGCATCTCCTTGGGCAACTTTAAGGATGATATCATCCGCTTCCAGCCCTTTTTGACGCCAAGCGGCACTTCCCGGAACAATTTCGACTACTTTTGTATAGTCGCCATCTTCTTTTAGGGTTGCTCCAATTCCTTCCATGACTCCGGTGAGGCTGGCGTCGAAATCATCTTTTTGTTCCGGCAAAAAATATTCCGTATGAGGATCGAAACAACCCGCAATCGTATTTAAATATTCTCCAAATCTGGTTTCATCGTTTTCATGAAGCAATCTTTCAAAACTTCGCTTGAAGTTTTGGGCTACTTTTT